>JAFDDH010000311.1 GCA_019310975.1 Deltaproteobacteria bacterium
TGTCAAGAGACCGAGCCATCCGGCAACACGAATCGCGTCCATCTGTGGATGCCCACGCCTGCGGGCCACGCTACCGGGCAGCTCGCCCAGGACATATGCCAAACAGAGGGTGACAACGAAGAGCACCGAGAGAACGACGAGTGCGAAGACGTCGAGCGCAGTCACGCACAAACGTTAGCATGCAGAACGCACTGCCTGTCGCATGAGAATCACCCGCAAGAAGTCTTCGACGAACGCCACAGAGCACATGCCGGTTGACGGCAGGCAGGGAATGAAGGAGACGACCAGATCTAGGCCGCCAAGCGATCCAAGAGTTCAGAGGACACGCCAAAGCGCTCGGACTGGCTGGTCTCTCCCGATCGGGCTTGGGCGGCGAGCGGTCCCAAGCGGCCACCGAGCCCCGTAAACGGCATGCCCGATCCGATGAGCGATGCCATCAAGGCCGGCCACTGGAACGTCGACGACGCCCAGGGCGGGATGATCGAGCAGTTCGAGAAGAAACCGGACTGAAGAAGTAGAACGCCCCCGGAGCGCCACCCCGGTTCAGTCTTGTCAGCGATGTAGAACGTGTTCTACGATCGCCTACCCCGCGCACGGCCACGATCGTGGCCGCCCAGTGCGCCGGCAAGACCCTCCAACACATCCGGGAGTCCAGCATGAGCGATCCGAGCGCGGTCGGCGAACCGCAGCTGACTGCAGCGCACACTCTGGAGTACGCCTACAAGCGATCCCTCGG
This sequence comes from Deltaproteobacteria bacterium, assembly GCA_019310975.1. GTDB lineage: Bacteria > Myxococcota_A > UBA9160 > UBA9160 > UBA4427 > JAFDDH01. The sequence goes on from JAFDDH010000311.1 coordinate 737, forward strand.
CCCCGTGCTGAGCCGCTTCTTCACCGGCCTGCGCGACAAGCGCATCCAGGGCGTCAAGACCGGCGCTGGCCAGGTGCTGGTTCCACCGGCCGAATACGATCCGGCCACCGGCGAGGCCACGACCGATGAATTCGTCGACGTGGGCCCGGGTGGCGTGGTGACGAGCTGGGCGTGGGTGGCCAATCCCCGTGCCAAGCACCCCCTCGATCATCCCTTCGCGTTTGCGCTGGTGCAGCTCGACGGCGCCGACACGTCGCTCCTGCACGTGGTCGATACCGGCGACGAGTCGAGCATGTCGACGGGCATGCGGGTCAAGGCGAAGTGGGCCGACGAGACGATCGGCCAGATCCAGGACATCGCGAGCTTCGTGCCCGAGGAGGCGTCATGAGCGAAGAGCAGGAGCCGGTCACACGCATCATCACGCCGGTGAAGGTCGACTACGAGTACACCCCCGGCGTGACGTCGGAGCGCTTCCTCCTGGGTCTGAAGCAGGGCAAGCTGCTCGGTGCCGCCTGCGACGAATGCGGGCGCGTCTACATCCCGCCCCGCGGAGCTTGCCCGCGCTGCGCTGTGCCCACCAGCAAGATTCGCGAGCTCGCCCACAAGGGCACGATCATCACACTGACCATCGTGCGCGTGCCATCGGACAATATCGATGTCGAGCTGCCCTACTGCGCGGCGAGCATCCTGCTCGACGGCGCGGACATCTCGATGACCGGCCTGATCCAGGAGTGTCCCTTCGAGGAAGTGCGCATCGGCATGCGAGTCGAAGCGGTCTGGAAGCCCGAGGCCGAGTGGGATCCGGCCCATCGATGAGCCGGATGTGCCCTTCGACGAGATCAAGGAGTACAGCTGATGCGCGACGTGGCGATCGTCTCCTACTCGCAGACACCCTACGTGCGCTCCGAGCGGGTCCGCAACGAAGTCGAGATGCTGATGCCAGTCATCGACGCCGTGGTCGAGCAATCGGGCATAGCGCGCCGCGAGATCGGCTTCACCTGCTCGGGCAGCACCGACTATCTAGCCGGACAGTCCTTCTCCTTCGTGATGGCCGTGGACGCGGTCGGCGCGTGGCCGCCGATCAAGGAGAGCCACGTCGAGATGGACGGGGCGTGGGCCCTCTATGAGGCATGGGTGAAGATCCAATGCGGCGAAGTCGACTCGGCTCTGGCCTTCAGCTTCGGCCGCTCATCGATGGGCGAGACCGCCGAGACGCTCGCGCTGCAGACCGATCCCTACACGGTGGCGCCGCTCTGCCCCGATACGATCAGCATGGCGGCCCTGCAGGCACGCGTGGGCCTCGACAAGGGGCTCTTTAGCGAGCGCGACATGGCCGAGGTGGCAGCGCGCTGCCGCAGGGCCGCCAAGGACAATCCCGAGGCACAGCTGAAGGGCGACTTCGATGTGGACAAGCTGCTGGCCGAGCCCTACCTGGTCTCGCCCCTGCGCAAGCACGATTGCCCGCCGATCTCCGATGGCGCCGCGGCGATCGTGATCGCCGCCGGTGATCTGGCCAAGCAGGTCAGTAAGAAGCCGGTCTGGATTCGGGGCATCGACCACCGACTCGACTCGCACCAGCTCGGCTCGCGCGATCTCAGCCTCTCGCCCTCGACCGAGCTCGCGGGCAAGAAGGCCGGTGTCGCACAGGGCCCGATCGACTTCGCCGAGCTGCACGCGCCCTTCAGCCACCAGGAGCTCATCCTGCGCCGCGCGCTCGGGCTGGCCGACGATGTGCTCGTGAACCCATCCGGCGGCCCGCTGGCCGCGAATCCAATCATGTCGGCCGGTCTGGCCCGCATCGGCGAGGCCAGTCGTCGAATCGCGGCCGGAAAGGGCCAACGGGCCGTGGCACACGCCACCTCCGGCCCGTGTCTGCAGCAGAACCTCGTCTGCGTCCTGGAGGGCTAGACCCATGGCAGAGCACGCCGCCGTCGTCGGCATCGGACAGACCAAATATGACGCCAAGCGCCTCGACGTCTCCCAGCCGGGCCTCGTCCGCGAGGCCGCGATCCGTGCACTCGAGGATGCCGGACTCGAGTGGAAGGACATCGACGCTGTCGTGATCGGCAAGGCCCCCGATATGTTCGAGGGCGTGATGATGCCCGAGCTCTTCCTCGCCGAGGCGCTCGGCGGCGTCGGCAAGCCCATGTTGCGCGTCCACACGGCGGGCAGCGTCGGCGGCTCCACCGCCATCGTGGCCGCCAGCCTGGTGCAGGCCGGAATCCACGAGCGAGTCTTGACCGTCTCGTATGAGAAGCAGAGCGAGTCCAACGCCATGTGGGCGCTCTCGATCAAGATGCCCTTCGCGGTGGCCATGGTGGCCGGCGCGGGCGGATTCTTCGCCCCACTGATTCGCGGCTATATGCAGCGCTCGGGCGCACCGGAGGACACCGGCATCCGCGTGGCGTTGAAGGATCGGCAGAACGCATTGAAGAACCAATATGCGCACCTGCAGATGCCCGACATCAGCTTCGACATGATCGCCAACTCACCCATGCTCTGGGATCCGATCCGCTATCTCGAGACCTGCCCCTCCTCGGACGGCGCCTGCGCGATGGTGATCGCCGACGCCAAGCACACCAAGGCCAGCGGCCGCCCCGCGGCATGGATCCACGCGACGAATATGAAGACCGAGCCGACCCTCTTCGCCGGGCGCGATCAAGTGATGCCGCAGGCGGGCCTCGACTGCTCGGCAGAGCTCTACAAGAAGGCCGGCATCCAGAACCCGCGTGCCGAGATCGATTGTGCCGAGATCTACGTACCCTTCAGCTGGTTCGAGCCGATGTGGATGGAGAACCTGCACTTCGCGCCCATCAACGAGGGCTGGAAGATGACCTACGAGGGGGCCACCGCCATCGACGGCGACATGCCGGTCAATATGTCGGGCGGCGTGCTCTCGAGCAACGCCATCGGCGCCTCGGGCATGATCCGCTTCGCCGAGGCCGCCATGCAGGTGCGCGGCCAGGCGGGTGAACACCAGATCGAGGGTGCAAAGAAGGCACTCGGCCACGCCTACGGCGGCGGCTCACAGTACTTCTCCATGTGGATCGTCGGCGACCAGCCGCTCTAGAAACCGGCCCCTCTAGAAATAGGAAACTCGAGATGTCCGAGCTCGGATTCTGGAACTTTGCACAGCGAGACCCCGACAAGCTCGCCCTCGTCGACCCGGATGAGCGGGAGTGGTCGCGTGGCGAGCTCTTCGCCGAGTCGAACAAGATCGCGCACGGACTTCGTGCCCTCGGCCTGGAGCAGGGCGACTGCGTGGCGCTGGTGATGGAGAACTGCGCCGAGTTCTTCCAGATCCACCTCGCCATTACACAGCTCGGCATGTACATGACGCCGATCAACAACCACCTGACGGGACCCGAGATCGCCTTCATCGTGCAGGACAGCGGTGCCAAGGTCTTCTTCGGCTCCGATCACTTCGCCGATGCCTGCAGGGCGGCACGCGAAGAGCTCGACTTCCCGAGCGACCACGCCTTCTCCCTGGGAAGCGTCGAAGGCTTCCGCCCACTCGAAGAGATCAAGGCCGGCCAGCCGGGCACTTTGCCCGAGGATCGTTTCGCCGGACAGGTGATGAACTACACCTCGGGCACGACGGGCAAGCCCAAGGGCGTGCGCCGCGCGCTGGCGCCGATCTCGCCGGACCTGGTGGCCACGCTCACGACCGCCTTCCTGGGCATGTTCGGCCTGCAGCCCGAGGACGACAACGTCCACATCTGCGGCTCGCCCCTCTACCACACCGCGGTGCTCGTCTTCAGCTCCAGCTCTCTGCATCTGGGTCACACCGTGGTGCTGATGGAAAAGTGGGTACCCGAAGAGATGCTGCGCTTGATCGACAAATATCAGGTCACGCAGAGCCATATGGTGCCGACGCAATTCCACCGTCTGCTCAAGCTCGACGAGAGCGTGCGCAGCAAATACGACGTGTCTTCGTTGCGCGCCATGATCCACGCCGCGGCACCCTGCCCCGTCGAGACCAAGTGGAAGATGCTCGATTGGTGGGGCGAGAGCATCTACGAGTACTACGCGGCGACCGAGGGCGGCGGCACATTGGTCACGCCCGAGGAGTGGAAGAAGTTCCCGGGCACGGTCGGCAAGGCGTGGGCGAACGCCGACATCAAGATCTATGACGACCAGGAGAACGAACTAGGCCCGGGCCAGGTCGGCACGGTCTACATGCTGCTCGGCCAGGCCGACATCGAGTACAAGGACGCCAAGCAGAAGACGAAGGACAACCGAATCGGCAGCTACTTCACGGTGGGGGATATCGGCGAGCTCAACGACGAGGGCTACCTCTTCCTGCGCGACCGCAAGACGGACATGATCATCTCGGGCGGCGCCAACATCTATCCGGCCGAGATCGAGGCCGAGCTGATCCAACACCCCAAGATCGCGGATGTCGCCGTATTCGGCATTCCGAACGACGACTGGGGCGAGGAGATCAAGGCCGTCGTGCAGACCATCGATGGCGTCGAGGCGAACGATGCGCTCGTCGACGCGATCTTCGAGTGGTGCAAGGACCGGCTCGCCAAGATGAAGACGCCGCGCAGCATCGACTTCGTGGATGAGCTGCCGCGCGATCCCAACGGCAAGCTCTACAAGCGCAAGCTACGAGATCCCTATTGGGAGGGTCGCAGCCAGATCTAGCTCGCGCGTCCAGACCTTCGACCAAGGGTCAGTTTCGGAGCTACGAAACGCGAGAACCCCGCCGCGCACCGGCACGGCGGGGTCGATTCGTATCATCGTCTCGGCTCGCGTCCGCGCGACGAGGCAGGACGAGGCGAACGGGATGACGCGATCAGCCGTCGAGGCGGATCGCCTGCCGCGGACACAGCCGCTCGGCCTCGCGGGCCTGGTCCTGCAGCTTGCCCGGCACCTCTTCCAAGATCACCGTCAGCGTGTCGTCATCCTCCACGCGAAAGACCTCGGGGCAGTGCTTCATGCA
>JAFDDH010000312.1 GCA_019310975.1 Deltaproteobacteria bacterium
GACCACCGCGATCGCCGAACGCCTGGGCGAGGACGGCAGCGTGCTCGCCCTCGACCGCCACGCAGCGCGCCTGAATCTTGTCGCACGCGCAGCCCGGCGGCTCGGCCTGCGCGGAATCAGCACGCTTCAGTGCGACGCCAACGTGCCACTGCCCGAGCTGCCCTTCGCGGCCGAGCAGCCCTTACCCAAGGGTGGCTCGCGCTTCGATCGCGTACTCGTCGACGCACCCTGCTCCGGTCTCGGCGCCATGCGCCGCAACCCCGACGCACGCTGGCGCGTCCGCCCGACCGATCCGGCGCAGCTCGCCCAGGTTCAGCAGTCGATCCTGGCCAACGCCGCGGTCACCGTCCGCCCGGGCGGCGTCCTCGTCTACAGTACTTGCAGCGTGCTGCGGGAGGAGAACGAGGCCGTCGTGGAGCAGCTGTTGGCCCGAAACGAGGACTTTCGCCTGGCGACGTCCGCCGAGCTCCCCACCGCCCTCGCGCCGGCGCTGGACGAGTCCGGCTACATGCGCTGCCATCCCCACATCCATGGCACGGACGGCTTTTTTGCCGCCCGGCTGATCCGGGAGACGTGAGCCATGTCCACGCCGAAAGCAGAGGGTCGCGCCATCCGAATCGCCCCGTCCATCCTGGCAGCGGACTTCGCGAAGCTCGGCGCGGAGGTGCGCGCGGCCGAGCAGGCTGGGGCCGATTGGATCCACGTCGATGTGATGGACGGCCGCTTCGTCCCGAATATCAGCATCGGGCCCCTGGTGGTCAAGGCCGTGCGGCGACACACCGAGCTGCCGCTGGACGTACACCTGATGATCGTCGAGCCCGATCGCTACGTGGCGGATTTCGTGGATGCCGGCGCCGACGTGGTCGGAGTGCACGTGGAGGCCTGCCCGCACCTGCACCGCAGCGTAGAGACGATCAAGGAGGCCGGCGCACGGGCCTGTGTGGTGCTGAATCCGGCGACACCCGCCTCGCACGTCGAGTCGATCCTGGGCGACGTCGACCAGGTACTCGTGATGACCGTCAACCCCGGCTTCGGCGGCCAGAAGTTCATCGAGAGCGCCCTGTCGACGGTATCGACGATTCGCGGATGGATCGAGGAGCGTGGGCTCTCGGTGGATCTGGAGGTGGACGGGGGCATCACGCCGGAGACGATTGGCCCGGCCGCCGCGGCCGGCGCGGATGTGTTCGTGGCGGGTACCGCCGTATTCGGCATGGACGACTACAAGGTGGCTATCGACACGCTGCGGCGCGGCGCGCGGCGCTGAGTGGCACGCAGCCAGCGACCCGCAGACGTGCTCGAATGCAGGGGGGCTAGGCGCGCACGCGGATCAGCACGGCCGGCAATAGGACGAGATCCGTCGCCAGACAGATCGCCATCGTGAGCGCGGAGAGCATGCCGAACTCCTGCAGGGTGGCGAAGCGCGAGCCGGTAATGACGAGAAAACCGAGGCAGAGCATCACTGACGTGATCGCGATCGGGCGACCCACCCGTCGCGTGCCGGCCGCCGCCGCGTCCGCCGGTGAGGCGCCAAGGCGTCGCTCATCGCGGTAGCGCACCAGAAAGTGCACGGTGTCGTCGATCGCGATGCCGAGCGCCACGCTACCGATCAGGCTGGTGGGCAGAGAGAGCGGAGCCACACCCGCACCGAGCAGAGCGAAGAAGACGAGAACAGGGATCAGGTTCGGGATCATCGCCACGGCGCCCAGCCGCAGTGAGCGAAGCCCGAGTGAAACCAGTACGAAGATGGCCACGGCGGCGAGCCCGACACTCAGCGGCTGGCCGCGTGCGATGCCATCCGCGCTATGCGAGAGCAGGATCGAGTTGCCGGTGACGCGGGCCTTCGCGCCGAAGGGAAGTGGTGTGGCGGCGATCGCCTGCTCGATGGCGTCGGTCAGCTCGAGAATCGCCGCCGAGCCCACCTCGCCGGTTCGCACGATCACGTTGGCACGACCGTGATCGACGGTCACGAATCGCGAGAGATCCGTCTTGGGCATCATGAAGAGCAGCTCCGTCACCGCACGCCTTGAATCGGGGATGCGCTCCTCGGCAGGGTCATCGGCGTGGAAGGCGCGGTTCAGCTTGCGCAGGCTGTCGATGAGCGAGAGCGTGCGGCTCACACCGGGCAGCGCCGCGATTCGCTCTTCCAGGGTACGCACTGCATGCAGCAGCTCGGGCTCGCGGAAGCTGCCCGGGCCGCTGCCCTCGAGCACCACGTAGAGTGGCACCGCACCGGCGAGCAGTCGGTTCACGGCCTCGAAATCCAGGCGGATCGGATCGCGTGGATCGAAGTAGGAAAGGTAGTCCGTGTCGATCTCGATGCGCGGCAGCAGCGCGGCCGAGACCACGGCCACTCCAAGCCAGAGCACGACGAGTCCGCGCGCGCGACCGGATACCGCCGATGCGAGCTTCCCGAGCATGGCGTCGAGCCAATTGCCCACGCGCCGAGCGAGTGGCGCACGGCCGCGCTCGGTCTCAATGATCGGACGCAGGGGCAGGAGCGCCAGCGCAGCCGGAATCCCGGTGATCGCGACAAACGTGCTCGCCGCGATGCCGAACATCGAGAAGACCCCGAAGTCGACCACAGCTGGCACGTCGGAAACCAGCAGGGCTGCGAAGCCTACCACGGTTGTCCCCCCAGCGATCAGCGCCGGCACCCGGACATGCACAAGAGAGCTGAGCGCTGCGAACGCAGCATCGGGCGCACCGACCGCCTCCTCCTCGAAGCGCGCCACCACGTGCACGCCGTACACGCAGCCGATCGCGAGCAACATCGGCGAGAGCAAACCGGTCAGCAGCGTGAGTGGCTCGCCGAGCCAGCCAATCAGCCCGAAGGTCCAGACGTTGGCGAGCAGCGCCGTCGCGAGCGGAAGCAGGGCCACGGCCAGACGACCCAGGAAGAGCCAGAGCACCATTGCCATCACGACGATCGCGGCCGGGATCAGCAGACCCAGATCGCGCAGGATCCCCTGATGGATGTGCACCTTCACGTGCGGCCGGCCCGCCACGTGGTAGGGGAAGAGGCTGCCGAGCTCCGCTGCCAGGATGCTGCCGAGCTGGGCGTCCAAATGCGAGCTGAGGAAGTCGGCGTCGGTCATCTCGACGAAGCTGAGGTTCACGGCGGTGGAGCGCGCATCGGGAGCGACGAGTGTCCGCCGGTAGACGGGATCGTGCAACGCGCGCGCGCGCAGCGTGGCAAGCTCCAACGTGTCGTGCGGAACGTCCTCGATGAAGGGAGCGATTTCGATCCACTCCTCGTCGGGCACCCAGCGAAACGAGGTCACGTCCATCAGGCTCGAGACACTGCGCACGCCCTTCATGCGTGCCGCGGCGATCGAGACGCGATCGATTGCACCGAGGCAGGGCTCTGAGAAGACCTCTTCGCACTCGACAGCGACGGCGTAGACTTCGTCATCGCCGAAGTCGAGCACGGCGCTCTCATAGAGCCCACGCGACGGGTCATTCGCCGGTAGAAGCGGCTCGGTGGAAGGGTCGATGGAGACGCCGAGCCGCAGGGGGTCCGTGTCGACGAGACCGGCGCCGGCACCCAGGGTGCACAGGCCGAGCAGCACGAGGACGAGCCGAGGCGCGCCCGTCACCCAGGCCGGGCGCAGGGCCGCCGCCACAAGGCCGAGGGCGAGTCCGCTTGCGCTACCCGCCCAGAGCCACGCCCCCGATTCCGCGAGCACCCGTCAAACCTCCCCGGCCCAGCCCGCCGGCAGACCGTGCGCGCCGCCGCGACCGTCGTCCGCGCCTCGAGCCGATGGCATGATAGAGGCGGCGCGACTGGCCGGGTACGTGGTCGGGGATGCCCGCTGGCCGGCGGTTGAGCCGGCCCCTCGAACACGCCATACTCGCGCGCCTGTCGGGGCGTGGCGCAGCTTGGTAGCGCGCTTCGTTCGGGACGAAGAGGTCGCTGGTTCGAATCCAGTCGCCCCGACCATCCTTGCCGCAGCATGATTCCAGTGTGATACCAACAGGTTGGGGCATCGGCTCGATGCGCTCTCGCGAATGCATCCCGTCTCCGGAAACCCACCGGGGAGCAGCGTAGTCGGCTCGGCGGATGCTTCTGCGCTCCGGCACTCATCGGGCTCCGAGCCCTCCGAGATCCCGATCGCGCCGATCATCATTCCTCGATATAGCCGAGCGCCCTCAGCTTCTCGATCGTCTCGGGGTCCATCTCCACTTCCCCTGAGCCGTCCGGGCGACTGCCGTCGCTCCCTATGGTCTCGCGCATGCGTTGGGACATCTCGGCGCGAGCGGCAGGTTCATCGGTCAGCACATTC
>JAFDDH010000119.1 GCA_019310975.1 Deltaproteobacteria bacterium
GGCTCGCAGTCGTCCCCGCTGCGGAGAGGTGCCGGAGTCCGGTTGAACGGGCCTGATTCGAAATCAGGTGAAGGTGCAAGCCTTCCGTGGGTTCGAATCCCACCCTCTCCGCCATCTCAGCGATACTTGCTCGCGCTGTCGTGCGCGTCGTCGGGCGCTTGATTCGATTCGTCGTCCACCGGCTCCGTGAGATCGAGGCCCACACCGCGCACCACCGGACCGCGGCGATTCCAGCCGGGCACCCACCGGTGCCGCCACAGGGCCCGGCGCAGTCCCCGCGCCCACGGCTCGTTCTCGAGTCCCTCGGCACGGGCCTGAATCAGCGTATCGCGCGCCAATTGCTTGTCGAGAAACACCGAGCCGAGCGGAATCCGCACCGCTTGATCGTAGGTGACGTCGCCGGCCATCGTCCCCTCGAGCGGGATGCGATGCGACGCCATCATGCACTTGGTCAGCACGCACTTCCGGCAGATGCCGCAATTTCCGGCAATGCCGGTGTCGTGGGTGCAGACGCGCAGATTCTGTCTCGCCTCCGGCCAGTCCTTCAGGATTGTCGTCTTGTAGCCCCGAGGCGCCTCGTGACCGTCGGTTGTGATGGGGAAGTGACGACTCGACAGCCATGGATCGAGTGCTGGATGGGTGCCACAGATCGAGTTCATCTCGGCGAAGCTGAGCCCTCCGGGCATCAGGCCGCCGCCGAAGGCGCCCTGGAAGAGGTGCAGCATGCCCGCCACGCCGCTGCCGTGGGCGTCCATCCAGTCCAGCGGAAGGAAGCGCGTGTTCGTCCGGACAGAGTAGAGCGGGATGCCCACCGAGCCGGCGACGCGATGCGCCTGACCGAGGGCGATCTTGGCCTCGCGATTGCGCGAGAGCGGGATGTCGTAGCCCTGCACCATGACCGCCGCGAGGAGCTGGTTGGCACCCTTCCGCCGCTCGCGCCGAAGCCACGTCCCGAGCGTGTAGGCGCTATCGAGTCCACCCGAGAAGCAGGAGATCCGCGTGTCGTGGCCGGCGGAGACGACCGGCGAAGACGAGTGCAGCGCGGCATCGATCTCGACGGCGCGGTATTGCTCGGGTCGTGCGATCTCCCAGGCGAGCTGAAAGCGCTGCAATCCCTCCACGAGCATCGGGCAGACCGCCGCATCCTTCAGCACCAAGGGGCGCCCGAGTCGCATTCCCTCGAATAGAAGAGGCAGCAGGAAGGGCGCTCCGTCGGGCTCGAGGCGATCGATACCCGGCGCGTCGATCTCGTAGAAGAGCTCGGACGGCCCTTCGTCCAGACCGTGTAGAGATGCGCTGAGTCGCCAGATACTGCCGCTCTGCTGCACCGGCTGAACGTGGATCTGGATCGATTCCATCGTCGGATCCCAATCGCCTTCACGGCCTCATTGGCAGGGCCGTCAGTGTAGAGGAGGATTATCGGGCCGCGCTCGAGCCGGCATTCGGATGAGGGCTCCCGACGCGTTTGACCCGCTCCCCGCCCACCGGTACTTTCGCCTTCTGTGTGCCGAGGGCTGACCGCAGGGTCCCATTCGAGTGCGGGACCCTGTGAACCCGGTCAGATCCGGAAGGAAGCAGCCGTAGCAGGTTTTCGGCTGCGAGTGGGGGCGCCCTGCGGTCTCCCCTCGGCACACGCCTCCGGGTCGATCCGGATCCTCGCAAATTGGCAGTCCCGTCGGCACCCAGTCGGTGAAAGGCGAAGCCCCCCGTGAGCTACCAGGTCATCGCACGCAAATGGCGACCCCAGAGCTTCGACGAGGTCACGGGCCAGGATCACGTCACCACTCCGCTCCGCAATGCGATCCGCACCGACCGCGTCCCGCACGCGATCCTACTCACCGGACCGCGCGGCGTCGGCAAGACCACGATTGCGCGCATCCTCGCCCGCTGCCTCAACTGCGAGAAGGGACCGACGGACTCGCCGTGTGGCGTCTGCTCAGCCTGCCAGGAAATCGCGGCAGGCACCTCGACCGACGTGCAGGAGATCGATGCGGCGAGCCGGACCGGCGTCGATGACGTGCGCGAGGTGATCGAGTCGATCCGCTATGCGCCCTCCCCCGGCAAGCACCGCATCTTCGTCGTCGACGAGGTGCATATGCTCTCGACAGCAGCCTTCAACGCGCTGCTCAAGACATTGGAGGAGCCGCCGCCGCGCAGTCTCTTCGTCTTCGCCACCACGAACCCGGAGAAGATCCCGTTCACGGTGATCTCGCGCTGTCAGCGCTACGACCTGCGCCTCTTCTCCACCGACGAGGTGGCGACCCGCCTCAGCCAGATCTGCAGCGCCGACGGCATCCAGGTCTCCGACTCGAGCCTGCGCGCGCTCGCCCGCGAGGGCCAGGGCTCGATGCGGGACTCGCAGACCCTGCTCGATCAGGTGATCGCCTACGCGGGCACCGACGTGGCCGATGAGACGGTTCGCGCAGTGCTCGATCTGGTCGACCGCCGGATCCTGCTCGAGATCCTCTCCGCCTGCCTGGACGGTCGGCCCGACACCGCGCTCGAGGCGTGTCACAACGCCGTGCAGACGGGCACCGATCCGGGACGCCTCGCGGGCTCGCTGATCGGGCTGCTGCGCGATCTCACTGTGCTGCGCGTGGCACCGGAGAGCACCGGCCTGGTCGAGGGCAGCGACGCCGAGATCGAGGAGCTGCGCGAGCTGGCCGGGCGTTGCGAGCCCGCGCGGCTGCGACGCATGTTCCGCGCGCTCGTGAAGGAGCAGGAGGATCTCGGCTGGGCCCCGCAGCCCTACGCGGTGCTCGAGATGGCCGTGGTGCGGCTGGCCACGATGCCCTCTGGCGATGACGTGAGCACGCTCGTCGGCCGGCTCGAGCAGCTGGAACGCCGACTCGCTGACGGCAGCGGGGGCGGTGGGTCGAGCGGGGGTGGTGGCGGCGTGCGCGCTTCGCAGGCTCAGGGCCGGAGCCCGCAGGCTCCCGAGCCCGCGCCCAAGATCACCGAGTCACCGCAGCCGCAAGGCGGCTCGGCGCCGCAGGACGCAGTGGCCGGCGGCCCGGACGACTCCGCCCCCCTGCCCGTGGTGCTCGATCGCTTGCGGGTGCATGCGCAGAAGCAGAGTCGCGGCCTCTTCGCCTCCCTGGATGGTGCAGAGCTGCTGGAGCGCGGTCCCGCGCACCTCCGGCTGGCGGTGACCGGCGCCTTCCATCAACGGCGCCTGCAGGATCAGATCGAGGAGGTCGAGTCCACCTGCGCGGCATTCTTCGGGCGACCGATGCGCGTCGAGATCGTGCAGGGTGCCGATCAGCAACCCGCACCGGCGACCGGCGACGCACCGCCAGCGGCGCGCGAGCTCGAGCGGGCCCGCCGCCGCGAGGCGCTCAATCATCCCAAGGTCAACTCGGCACTCGAGATCCTCGAGGGCGAGATCGTCGAGATCCGTCCGCTGGGCCAACGCTGAGCCGGCCGCCCCCAACTCCCCACTGACCCCGAACACCTCAGACCGGAGCGAGGTCCCATGAGCGGTCCCGACATGAAGCAGATGCTCGAGCAGGCGCAGCAGATGCAGCAGCGCATTGGCGATCTGCAGCGCGATCTCGCGATGCGCAGATACGAGGCCTCGAGTGGCGGCGGCATGGTGATCGCCGTCGTGAGCGGCCAGCTGCGAGTGCTCGAGATCAAGATCGAGCCCAGCCTGGTCGAGAACCGCGACCGAGAAATGATCCAGGATCTCACCGCCGCGGCCGTAAACGCCGCCCTCGAGAAGGCGCAGCGCGGTGCCCAGGAGGAATTCGCGCGTCTGGGGGGCGGACTCAATATCCCGGGCCTGCCAGGATCGGGTTAGGCTGCTTTCCGCATGCACTCGTCCCCGGCCATGGAGCGGCTCGTCGCCGCCTTGAAACATCTGCCCGGCATCGGCGAAAAGTCGGCCACGCGCCTCGCCTACTTTCTGCTCGGCACATCGGATTCGCTCCTACGCGAACTTTCCGACGCCATCGCAAGGCTCAAGACGGACACGGCGGTCTGCGAGGTCTGCTTCAATCTCGGTGATCGTTCACCGTGCCCGATCTGCTCCGACCCCCGGCGCGACACCAGCATGATCTGCGTCGTCGAGGAGCCGGCGGACCTGGCCTCTGTAGAGCAGAGCGGCGCCTTCCGCGGCCTCTATCACGTGTTGGGCGGCACTCTCTCGCCGATCGACGGCATGGGGCCCGAGGCTCTGCGCATCGAGGAGTTGGTGGCGCGTGTGGCCGCTGGTGGCGTCCAAGAGGTCATCCTGGCCACCAATCCGAACGCGGAGGGCGACGCGACCGCACACTACATCGCGGACCAGCTCGAGAAGACAGAGGCCCGGCTGAGTCGGATCGCGTACGGGATGCCGCTCGGTGGAGATCTCGAGTACGCGGACCACGTGACCGTGGGCCGCTCCCTCGAAAACCGAAGGGATATCCGCTGAGGGGCGCGCGAAGCTCCGCCCGGCGAGCGAAAAACGTGGGTGTGCTCTAAAGCCTCCCGCCTGCACGGCCGATCCATTGCGGGACCGGGCTTGTTGCCCGACCCATGTCACACGGGTACAGTCGACGGGGAATTTCCTTCCATTCCAAGCGTTTACGTGTTCCGATGCAAATCGGATCCAACGTCGGTCGGACATCCAAGGCGGGAGCCGATGCTCGAATCTCAGCTCGTGATGCGAGAAGACGACTTCACGAGAATTCAGACCGTCATCGAGCGCCTCACCCGGGACGCCAACGCCAAGGGCATCTACATCGTCGACAAGGCGGGGCAGCTGATCGCCGAGGCCGGCGAGATGCAGGGCATCGACAGCACCAGCCTCGCCTCACTGACCGCCGGCTGCATCGCGGCTACGGGAGGCCTCGCCAAGATCGTGGGCGAGGAGGAGTTTCCGATCCACTTCCATCAAGGACAGCGCGACAATCTCCACATCACTCTCGTGGGGGAGCGCATGATCCTGGTCGTCGTCTTCGACGAGCGCAGCTCCCTCGGCCTGGTACGACTTCGGGTCAAGAAGGCCGGAGCGGAGCTCGCGAGGATCTTCGAAGACGTGAAGAAGAAGTCGGAGGCGGACGCGGCCGCATCCGGCAGCCCCTTCGCCGAGATCACCGACGACGACATCGATAACCTCTTCTCCGACTAGGTGCCCGAAGACCCCCATGTCGTTCATTAATTACTCATCGCGCGAGATCAACTGCAAGATCGTCTACTACGGTCCCGGTCTGTGCGGCAAGACGACCAACTTGCAGCACATCTACAACAAGACCAACCCGGACGTGAAGGGCAAGATGATCTCGCTCGCCACCGAGACCGAGCGAACGCTCTTTTTCGACTTCCTGCCGCTCGCCCTCGGCGAGATCCGCGGCTTCAAGACCCGCTTTCACCTCTACACGGTGCCGGGGCAGGTATTCTACGACGCCAGCCGGAAGCTGATCCTGAAGGGCGTCGATGGCGTGGTCTTCGTAGCCGACAGCCAGATCGAGCGGATGGAGGCCAACGTCGAGAGCCTCGACAACCTCAAGGTCAACCTGCTCGAGCAGGGCTACGAGCTCGAGAAGATCCCCTACGTGGTGCAGTACAACAAGCGAGATCTGCCGAACGCCGCGCCGCTCGAGGAGATGAAGCGCCTCCTCAATGCGACCAATGTGCCGGAGTTCGAGGCCTGCGCGACCACGGGCAAGGGCGTCTTCGAGACCCTGAAGGCCGTCGCCAAGGGTGTGCTCTCCGACCTGAAGAAAATGGGAAGCTGAGGGGCGAATCCTTCGGATTCGCTCACCCCGGCGCCGTTTCGCAGTCGGCGTCCTCTTGGGTCGCTGATCGCCTTCCCACCGCGCCCCTCCAGCGAGTATCATTGCGGGCAGCATGCCGCTCGCAAACGTCTCGGGCAGAAAGCTCTACTACGAGACCCACGGTGACTTCGAGGCACCGGGTGCAAGGCCCCTCGTGCTCGTCATGGGCATGGCGGGATCGTGCAGAGGCTGGCTGCCGCTGCAGGTACCGGACTTCGCACCGACCCGCCCCGTCCTGATCTTCGATCATCGTGGCGTCGGTCAGAGCGACGACGACGGCAGAGCCTTCACGACGGCCGATCTGGCGCGCGACACCGTCGGTCTACTCGACGCCCTGGAGCTCGAAAAGGTCGACCTGCTCGGCACCTTCATGGGCGGCATGACGGCTCAGGAGATCGCGCTGCTGGCGCCCGATCGCCTCGGCAAGCTGATTCTGGTCGGCACCTACGCGCGCGCCGACGCGAAGCGCCGGATGCTGCTCGAGCACTGGAGCGAGCTCGTGCAGATGGGGGCCTCGAGCAAGGTCTTCATCGGGAACCGCCTGCTCTGGACGCTGCAGGACGAGACCATCGAGCAGAGCGATCTGATCCAATCGATGACCGAGTTCTACGCCAAGGAGGGGGCACCGTACTCGGCGGATCTATTCGCGCGCCAGTGCCGTGCCTGCTCGGAGCACGACACCAGCGATCGTCTCGGCGCCCTGCCCCACTCGACGCTCATCGTCTGCGGTCGCCACGACATCCTGACACCGCCGCGCCTTCACCGCGAGCTCGCCGACCTGATCCCGGATTCGCGCCTCGTCACCATGAGCTACGGCGGTCACCTGGTGATGGTCGAGTCCGTCGAGCGCTTCAACCAGATCGTGCTGCAGTTCCTGGACGACGAGCGCTAGAGGCGCCAGCGCCGGAAGCGTAGAACCCGCAGCGAGCCGCTGAGCGACGCCTCCCGGGCCACCGCGGCCCGGAGCGCTCGGGCCTCCAGGCTCTTCGGGCCCGCGACCAGCACGCGATTGTCGTACTCGTCGACATCGATGCAGAGCGTACGCGGAAAGTGCGTGGCCAGCGCCTTCGCAACTTGCCGCGTCTCGTCCAGCGTGTTGCTGACCAGCAGTCCGCCATCGCGCACGCGGCGGGCTGCCAGATCGAGTCCGGGATGCGGGATCCAGTCTGGCTTGTGGACGTCGTCGCCGTATCCGATGAAGACATCCTCGAGCACCGCGTCGAAGCGTCGGCGCTCGCGCCGCAGCACTGCGAGCGCATCGTCGACGATCAGCTCGAGGTCGAGCGCATCCAGCTCGAAGTGGCGACGCGCCGCGCGCACCACGTCCCGATCGACCTCCACGGCCACGATCTCGGCGCCCGGAGCCAGGGCGCGCACGATGCGCGCCGCGCTGCCCCCTGCCAGGCCAAGCAGCAGGAATCGGCGACGTCGCTCCGGCGGCAGCGCGAGCACGGGCGCGGCGATCGCGTCCCACACGCAGCCCGTCGCAATGCCCTCGGCCGGGAACAACGAGGCCAGCGTCTCGTCCACGATCAGCTCACGGCCGTGCGGACCACTCTGTACGCGAACTCTGCCCGCTACACTGGGCTCGATGACCGATCCGCTCTTCTCGCGCCCCACGGACACGGTGGTCCGCGTAGCGCTTCCGGTTCCCATCGACTCTCTCTTCTCCTACGCGGTGCCCGAGTCGCTGGTGGATCGCGCGCTACCGGGCTGCCGGGTGCTGGTCCCGTTCTCGGGGCGCAAGCTCACGGGCCTGATCGTCGAGCCCGCTCTGGCCGACGCTCTGGAGGAGCATACCGGTCCCGCGGATGCCACGGCCCCTCCGCTGCGCGCCCTGCAGGTCCTGGACCACGAGCCCGTGATGTCGCCCTCCATGATGGCGCTGCTCTGCGAGGCCGCCGAGGAGGTGCTGTGTCCCGTCGGGCTCGCGCTGGTGGCCGCGCTGCCCGCCGGCTCGGCGCCGCGCGTCGTGAACCACTTCGAGATCACACCGCGCGGTCGCGAGGCCCTGCGCAGTGGCGCGGCCCGCGGCCCGACACGCGAGGTCCTAGTGGTTCTCGAACACGCCCCGGCCCGGGCGCCCGAGGTCTCGCGCACAGTTCAGAGCGCCGGAGCGCTGCTCGAGGCACTCTGCGCCGACGGACTCGCGCGCCGCGGCGACGCCCTGCGCGGCCCGGCTGCGCGCACCGCGCGGGATCGCTTCGCACGCCTGGCTGAGGGCGTCGACGTCGAAGCCGCCTGCGCGGGCCCGCTCGCACGCGCCTCGAAGCAGGCGGCCCTGCTGAGGGCCCTGGCCGAGGGCGGTGAGCGACCGACGCGGGTGCTGCTCGAGCAGGTGGGCACCGGCTCCGCCACTCTGCGCGCGCTGGTCGAGCGCGGGCTGGCAGAGACCCGGCAGCGCGAGGTTCCGCGCAACGTGCTGGGTCCACCGGTGGAGCGCGACGTGCCACTGGCACTGACGGATGAGCAGGCGCGAGCGCTGAGCGCCATTCAGGCTGGCATCGAGGCGCGCGAGGCGCGCGTCTGGCTCCTGCATGGCGTGACCGGGAGCGGAAAGACGGAGGTCTACCTGCGTGCCGTGCAGGCCGCGCTCGAGCGCGGGCGCCAGGCGCTGGTCCTGGTTCCCGAGATCACGCTCACGCACCAGATTCTCGCGCGGCTGCGTGCGCGCTTCGGCGACACTCTCGCCGTGCTCCACAGCGGCCTGCGGCCAGGCGAGCGCCTCGAGCAGTGGCAACGGCTGCGAGAGGGAAAGACGCCCATCGCGGTGGGTGCGCGCAGCGCGCTCTTCGCACCGCTCGACGACCTCGGCGTGATCATCATCGACGAAGAGCACGACGGCGCCTACAAGAACGAGGAGGGCTTCCGCTACCACGCCCGGCGCCTGGCGGAGCGGCGCGCCGCCCACGCCGGTTGCCCACTGGTGCTCGGCTCAGCGACGCCCTCCCTCGAGACCCGCTACCGGGCGGAGACCGGTGAAATCGAACGTCTCGTGCTGCCGCGCCGCATCGGCGGCCGGCCGCTGCCACGCGTCGAGATCGTCGACCTCGAGGCGGAGCGCCGCCACGCCGCGCGGGGCCGCAAGCTGATCCTCTCACGACCGCTGCGTCGCGCGCTGATACAGACCCTCGAGGGGGGCGGCCAGAGCATCCTCTTTCTCAACCGCCGTGGCTTCTCGACCCAGATTTTCTGCTTCGACTGTGGGTTCGCCGAACGCTGCGGATCGTGCGACGTCGCACTCGTCTACCACGCCGCGGACCACTGCCTGCGCTGTCACTACTGCGACTTCCAGAAGCCGCCGCCGGAGCAATGCGGGGGCTGCGGGCGCCCCGATACCGCGCTGCTCGGCACCGGGACCGAGCGGCTCGAGGAGGAGGTGCGCAGCCTGCTGCCCGCGGCGCGCCTCGCGCGCCTCGACCGCGACACGGCGCGCAGGCGTGGCCACGTCGAGTCGGTACTCACGGGGCTGCGAGCCGGCGAGATCGACGTGTTGATCGGCACGCAGATGGTCGCCAAAGGCCACGACTTCCCCGGTGTGCGCCTGGTTGGGGTGGTGGCCGCCGACCTGGGGCTGCACATGCCCGACTTTCGCGCGGCCGAACGCTGCTTTCAGCTGCTCACGCAGGTGGCCGGCCGCGCCGGCCGCGCCGCAATCCCAGGACGCGTCGTGCTGCAGACCTTCGTTCCGGACCACTATGCGATCCGGCCCGTGCGCGAACACGACTACGAGAGCTTCTACGCCGAGGAGACCCGCTACCGCGACGCATTGCACTTTCCGCCCTTCGGCCGCATCACCCAGGTGACGGTTTCCGGTGAGAACGACGAGACCACACGCAAGGCCGCGGAGGCGCTCGCCACGGCAGCCCGCGCGCAGCTGCCCGGCGGCGGCCAACCCGGGCGCTGCGAGGTCATGGGGCCGGCGCCGGCCGCACTGCCGCGCCTGCGCGACCGCTACCGCCATCAGCTGCTCGTGAAGGGACGCGACGCCGACCTGGTGCGGGCCTGCTCGCGCCACATCAGCCGAGCCGCACGCCGCCTACCGCGCGGCATCGGAGCCGTGGTGGACGTCGATCCGATCAACATGCTATAAACAAAAACTGATTCACGACGCAGACTTACACGCGTCTCCAAGCGTCCAGCTGCGCTTAAGGAGCGCGCCGCGCAGGCGTGACGAGGTTGCCCCGGACATTCAATGGCCCTTCGCGAAGTGCTTCAATTTCCCGATCCCCGCCTCAGGCGGGTGTCGGAGCCGATCGACACGATCACCGACGAGCTGCGCGAGCTCGCGCGGGATATGTGCGACGTGATGTACGACGAGCCCGGCATCGGACTCGCCGCCACGCAGGTGGGCGTGGCCGTGCGCATGTTCGTGATCGATACCGAGTGGAGCGAGGAGGGCATGGAGCGCAACGCCAGCGTGATCATCAACCCGGAGATCCTGCACAAGGACGGGAAGATCATCTGGGAGGAGGGCTGCCTCTCGGTGCCCGACTACACGGCGGAAGTCGAGCGCGCCGCCCAGGTCACCATCCGCTTCACGGACCTCGACGGCAAGGAAATCACCGAGGAGGCCGAAGGGCTGCGGGCGATATGCCTGCAGCACGAGTACGATCACCTCGACGGCATCCTCTTCATCGACCGGATCAGCCGCCTCAAGCGCAGTCTCTACGTAAAGAAGCGCAAGAAGCAGCAGAGCTCCGAGCAGGAGTAGCAAGTCCTGGTAACCGGTGGCCTGCGAATTGCGTTCTTCGGAACGCCTGAGATGGCGGTGCCCACACTCGAGGCGCTGCTGGGTGGCCGACACGACGTGGTCGCTGTGATCTCGCAGCCGGACCGTCCACGCGGGCGCGGGCGCAAATTTCTGCCCTCCCCGATCTCGGAAGTGGCGCTCGCGGCGGGTGCACCGCTGCTGCGGCCGGACCGCGTGGGCGAGCCCGAGGTCGCAGAGGCCCTGGCCAAGACCCAGCCCGACGTCGGCGTCGTCGTGGCCTTCGGACAGTTCATGCCCCGGCGAATCCGCGAGCTGCCGCGCCTTGGCTATTGCATCAACGCCCACGCGAGCCTGCTGCCACGCTATCGCGGCGCTTCGCCCATCGCCCAGGCAATCCTGGACGGCCAGACGAAGACCGGCATCTCGGTGATGCGCGTGGAGCGCGAGATGGACGCCGGACCCGTCGGGCTGGTGCGCAAAATAGTCATCGGCGAGCAGGAGAACGCCGCCGAGCTGACCGAACGGCTGGCTGCGCTCGCCGCCGAGGCGCTGCAGGAAGCGCTCGACCTCGTCGAGTCGGGCGATGTCGTGTGGCGCGAGCAGGACGCCTCGCGGGCCACGCTTGCACCGAAGCTCAGCAAAGAGGATGGGCGGCTGGATTGGCAGCAGCCCGCGCGCGTGCTCGTGCAGCGCATTCACGGACTGGCACCACGGCCCGGTGCGTTCACCTCACTGCCAGCGCGCGGCGGGCTCGACGGGCGCAGGGAGCGTGAGGAGCGTGAGACACTTCGCATCCTGCGTGCGCGCGCCCTCGATGCGGGCGGTGTGACGCTCCCCGCCCCGGGTACGGTCCGGCGCGGCCGCGAGCCAGGGATGCCAGCGCTCTGCATCGCCGCCGGCGACGGCTGGATCGAGCCGCTCACGCTGCAGCGCGCGGGTGGAAGAGCGATGGACGTCGCAGCCTACCTGCGCGGTCACGACATCGAAGAGGGTGCATTGCTCGGCGCTGCGGGTGCGGGAGGGGCAGACGATGGATGAGCGCCCCCAGCGACCCGGCCGCGGCCGGCCCGACGGCGTGGCGCGGCGTCGCGGTGCGGGCCCGACACTCGCTCGGCTGATCGCCGTGCGCGTGCTCGAACGCGTGGAGCGCGTCCGTGCCTACTCGGACATCGCGCTCCACCACGCTCTGGCCCAGAGCAATCTCTCGGGACAGGACCGTGCGCTGGCCACGGACCTCGTCTACGGCACGCTGCGCTGGCGAGGGCGCATCGACCACGTGCTCAGCCAATTCGTCGAACGCAAGCTCGCCGACCTCGAGTCGATGGTCCTGACCACGTTGCGCCTGGGCGCGTACCAGATCCTCTTCTCCGACCGCATCCCCAACATCGCCGCCGTCGATGAAGCCGTTCGCTGCGCGCGCGCAGTCGGTGCCGACCGGGCGACCGGCCTTGTGAATGCAGTCCTGCGCCGCGTGGCGAGCGACGGGGGCGCCGTGCGCTTTCCGCTGCTCGAGGACGAGCCGGTCCTGCACCTGCAGCACGCGCTCTCACTGCCGACTTGGATCGCCGAGCGCTGGATCGCCGACTACGGCGCCGAAGCCGCTGCGAACCTCGCCCGGATCTGCAACGATCCGCCGCCCTTCACGGTGCGCGCGAATCGCCAGCGCACGAATCGGGAGACGCTACTGGGCAGCCTCTTGCCGGACTTCCCCGAGGCCGCGCCCTGCCGCATGGCGCCGGATGGACTCGTGCTCGGGCACAAAGGCGATCCGGGACGCGACGCGCGCTTTCGCGACGGCGACTACACCGTGCAGGACGAGGCCTCACAGCTGGTGGTCGAAATGCTCGATCCCCAGCCCTCTGATCGCGTCCTGGACGTGTGCGCGGCGCCCGGCACCAAGACCACCGCGATCGCCGAACGCCTGGGCGAGGACGGCAGCGTGCTCGCCCTCGACCGCCACGCAGCGCGCCTGAATCTTGTCGCACGCGCAGCCCGGCGGCTCGGCCTGCGCGG
>JAFDDH010000313.1 GCA_019310975.1 Deltaproteobacteria bacterium
TGGCGGCTTTCGGACTGTCGGCCGTGGTGACCCTCGATCTCCAGTCACTGCACAGCGAGCTCGTGAACGTCCGCAACGGGGTTCAGAGGGCGGTCCACGCCGAGCAACTCAGCCGTCAGTTCGAAGAGCTGCTAGTCGAGAGCTACCGCTACGAGGCCGGTGAGCCGGCGGGTGCGGAGCGACTGCTGACCGCACGGTCGGAGGTCAGCGGTACGCTGCAGTCCCTGGCTGATGTCGCAGTCGGTCCTGTAGCGGTCGAGTCCGACGCCCCGCAACTGCTCGACCGCGAAATGCTCGCGCGCTGGCAAGAAGCAGAGCTACATCGAACGCGCCGTGGCGATGACCGAGAGCGGCCAACCTGGACAGGCCCGTCGCCTGCTCGCCGACGAGCTCGAAGTTCTGGCTCGTGTCGAGCTGCTCGATCCAATCGATCGAGTCGTCCGCGGCGAGTCGGCGATGCTCAACGAATCGATGAAGGCGATCCGGAGCGCGGACCGCTGGCCAGCGCAGATCGTGGCGGACTCCTCGGACATTCGCGAAGGCCTGCTGCCGAGCGCCTTCGAGTCGATCCTGATCGATCGCTTCGCTCGTTACGCATACGCCGAGCTTCGGACCTACCTGCACGCCGATGCTGCGGGTCGCCTGCCTGAGAAGCAGATCGTCGAAACTCTCGAACTCTCTGCGACCCGCACGCTGTCCCGGATCACCCCTCTCGAGGATCTGCAGAGCCAGCTCGATCGGGAAAACGGAGTGGCTGCGAACACCGAGCCACACGGCCTGGCCGACGTCTATTCGCGCGTCCAGGCCCACTACGCCCACTTCCGGGGTCTGGGCGTGGCCGATCGGCGGCAGCGAGGCCACGCGCTGCTACGCAACGTCGCGGCGATCTTCGACGACCAGCTGCTGCCTCGCATCCAGACGATCGAAGCGGGGGGCCAGCGCCAGCTCGACGCGCATCTCGCCGAGATCGAGCGGATGGCTATGCGAGTCCTGCTGCTCTGCGCGGGGATCGGCCTGCTGGGCATGCTCGTGTCGGTCGGCGCTCCCTACCTGATCGCGGGGCTGGTAGTCCAACCGATTGTCCGCCTGAGCCGACGCATGCGGGCATTCAACGCGGGCAAAGCGCGTGAGCCCAAACAGGATACTGGCATCGGCGAGCTGGGGGACCTGATCCGTGGCTTCGAGGGCATGGCCGATCAGGTCGAGGCGGCGCGCAAGAAGTTTCGGGCCCTCACCTTCTACGACACCACCACGGGTCTCGCCAATCGCAACTACTTCCTCGAGCGTCTTCGCAGCAGCATTGTCACGGCCCGCGTCGACAACCGTATCATGGCGCTGCTCTGCATCTCGGTCGAGGGTCTCCAGATCGTCACTGAATCGCTTGGGCCGGAAGCGGGCGACAATCTCCTTCGCCAGGTCGGAGAGCGCCTCGGAACGGCCGTGAGAATGAACGACATGCTCGGTGTTCAATCCGGGGATGATGAGGAAGGGCGGTCCGAAGTCTCCCGCGTGCGCGATGGCGAGTTCATGATCCTGCTGACCAAGATCTCCGACGCGCAGGACGGGTCGGCGATCGCTGAGCGGATCCTGAGGCAGTTCGAAGGCCGCTTCGAGATCGAGAGCCGCGAGGTTTCCATCAGCGCGTGCATCGGCGTTGGCGTGTTTCCGCTCGACGGAAGCGAGGCCGAGACCCTGATGAGGAACGTGAACGCCGCCCTCAGCCACGCCCGGTCGCGCGGATCGAATAACTACCAGTTCTGCTCCGAGGCGATGAATGCCGCCGCTTCACGAAAGCTGCACCTGCGGTCCCGGCTCGCTGCGTCCATCGAGCACAAGCACTTGTCCCTCCATTACCAGCCCATCAAGGACGTCTCGAGTGCCAGAATCGGCGCCGCCGAAGCCCTGCTTCGTTGGACCGACCCCGAGATGGGCCCTGTCCTGCCGGTCGAGTTCATCCCGGTCGCGGAGGAGACCGGTCTCATCATTCCCATCGGCGAATGGGTGCTCGAGACAGCGTGTCGCCAGAGTCGCGCGTGGCAGGACCAGGGCTTCCGCCCGATTCGAATGGCAGTCAATGTGAGCGCTCATCAGCTGAGCGATGAGACCTTCATCCAGGCGGTGCATCGCGCTCTCACACGCGCGCAGCTCAGCCCCGCACTTCTCGAGATCGAGGTGACCGAGTCCGCGATCCTGCGCGAAAACCAACGCACGTTGACGAGCATCTCGGAGCTGCAGAAGATGGGCGTGGCCATCGTCCTCGATGACTTCGGCACCGGCTATTCATCCCTCTCATCCCTTCAGCGCTTTCCGATCCACCGGCTGAAGATCGACCGCTCATTCGTGTCCGAGATCGGCGACGCGAGCGAGGGGTCTCGGCTCACCGAAGCGATCCTCTCGATGTCACGCAGCCTGGGCCTACCCGTCGTAGCGGAAGGCGTCGAGACGGCCGAGCAGGCCCATTTCCTGAGCGAGCGCAAATGCGAGGAGCTGCAGGGCTACCTGATCAGCCGCCCCATCCCGGCCGACGAATTTGAACAGTTCCTGGTTCGCGAAAAGCCCGATGACAGCTAGAGGCGCAGCCGGAAAGTCCCCCGTCGCACCGAGAGCGCGGCTGCGGGTCGCTGGCAAGGCGCGCGACCGAGGCGTAGCCGTCGCTACGGCGACGGGAGCGCAACGCAGCCAGCGGCCCGCAGACGTGCTCGAATGCAGGGGGACTTTCCGGCTGCGCCTCTAGACCGGGGCGTGCTGTCCGCGCTCGCGCCGCACGGGATGTCGGGGAGTAGACGCAACTCGCTAGTATGAGCGTGCCATGCGGACGCTCGTGCTCACAGCCGGCTTCGCGCTCATCGCGCTCGAGGTAGCCGGGGCGCGGATCGCGCTACTGCCGGCATGGGCGCCGGGCGCCGCGCGTGAGATCGTACTCCGAGTCGATTCGCCCCTCAGCCCACTCATCGTCGCCGGGGCACTCTTGGTACTACTCAGCGACGCATCCTACCACCGAGACCGGCTCGCCCGCCTGACCGGGTTCTAAGGCCAAGCAGTCGACGAGCCGCTCGGCAGAGGGTGGATCGGCGAGTCCCCGACTGCCACAATCGGTGGTGCTGTCCGACGCTCCCTACCTCGAGCAAATCACACCCAGCCGAACGGAGACCAGGCCATGAGTGATCCCACACTGACCCCCGAAATTGCCGAGCTGAAGGAGCGGCACCGCCGCTTCATCAACGAGGAGGTAATACCCGCCGAGGACGAGCTCGACGGCGAGAACGAGGCCGCCGCCGCGAAGTTCGAGGCGCTCAAGCAGGAGGCCAAGCGGCGCGGGCTCTGGGCGCTCGGCCACCCCGAGGAGATCGGTGGCGGTGGCCTGCCCTTCATGGCCTTCGTCCACATGAACGAGGTGATCGGCCGCTCGCACTACGGACAGATGGCCGTGGGCTCGGTTTCCATGCAGGATTCGATCATGCTGCACCTCTATGGCAACGACGCGCAGCGCGAACGCTGGCTCAAGCCGCTGGTAGCCGGCGATATCTATCCCTCTGTCGGCCTGACCGAGCCAGAGGTCGCCGGCTCCGACCCGACCCTGATGCGCACGAAGGCGCGACTCGAGGGCGACGAGTGGGTGATCAACGGACACAAATGGTTCACGAGCGGCGCCAACCGTGCTGCCTTCACGACCGTATTCTGCGACACAGAGCCGGACGCAGATCGCCACGCGAAGTTTTCGTCGATCATCGTCCCGACCGACACGCCCGGCTACGAAATCGCCCGCGTCATCCCCACCATGGGCAGCACGAAGGGCGGCCACTGCGAGGTCTGGCTGAACGACGTGCGCGTACCGCGCGAAAATCTGCTCGGCGAACGGGGCCGTGGCTTCTTGATCGCCCAGAAGCGCCTCGGGCCCGGCCGCATATTCCATTGCATGCGCTGGCTCGGTCAGGCCGAGCGTGCATTCGAGCTGATGTGCGAGTGGGCCAAGGTGCGGTATGCACATGGATCGGTGCTGGCCGAGAAGGGCGAGATCCAACGCTACGTCGCTGAGTCGGCCGCCGAGATCCAGGCCGCGCGCCTGATGACGCTGGACGCAGCTCGCCTGATGGACCAGGGCGACGAGGCCCGCGTCCAGATCTCACTGATCAAATTCTGGGGTGCGCGCATGCTCCACAACGTGATCGACCGCGCAATCCAGATCCACGGTGCCATGGGCGTCACGTCCGACACGCCGCTGGAGCGCATGTACCGCGAAGCGCGGTTCGCGCGTATCTATGATGGCCCGGATGAGGTGCACCGCATGGTGGTGGCGAAGCGCCTGCTGCGCGATCCGATCGGGTCAGTGCCCTGGGCTTGAGAATCAGTATTCAAGCCGGACTTCAGTTCAGCCGAAATGGCTGGGAGCCGTCCGAATCTGTCCACCCCCTCTGAAGCGACGCGATACGGGCTGCGAT
>JAFDDH010000314.1 GCA_019310975.1 Deltaproteobacteria bacterium
GGGCCCCACTCTCCCCAGCCGGGAGAGCAGGCGGTACCAAGGCGTCGAACGGATCTCGGCCAGCGCAGCCTCGCTGGCTTCAGCACGCTCCTTTTCGCGCGCCAGTTCTTCGCGGCTTCGGGCACTTTCGCTCTCGATGGCCGATAGCTGGGAGAGCCGCTCGGCCTCGGTGTTCGAGGCGTGCGAGCGGGCCTCATCGAGTAGATGATCGAGGTTGCGGATGTGTTGCTCCAGAGCCTCGACACGCGCCGCTCGGACCCCCAGCTCCAGCTCCAGGTTCCGGACATGCGCCTCGAGTCCGGCCACACGCTCGAGATGTTCGCGAAGCTCACCCTCGAGATTCGCCTGATGGCCCTCCAGGCACTTTACGCGCTCATCGCGTTTGCCGAGTTCGACATCCAGCTGATGGGCGTGCGTCTCCAGATGCTCGACGCGATCGTTTCGCTCGGCAAGTTCTGCGCCCAGATTCCGGGCATGGTCCTCCAGCCCATCCACCCTGAGGTCGCGCTCCCGCAGCTCGGACTCGAGATTCGACAGATGGCCCTTCAGCCCCTCGATGCGTTCGTCTCGAAATTCGACTTCGCGATCGAGATCTCGAATGTGCGCCTCGAGCCCAGCTGTCCGACTCGCGAGGGCCGCCTCCAGATTGCGTGCGTGTCTGGCCTGGCTGTCGATCTCCTGGTCTCGCATCACGAGAGATGCCTGCGAGTCGAGATGACTGCCGAGTAGCCGCTGCCTCGGATCGTGGAGGAGTCGATCTCCTCCGATCTTCGAGAGCGCCCGTTCGAAGGGCTTCTTCTGTCTGGCGCAGACCGCCAGCAGATACATCGGAACGGGCGGTGCCTCATCGTCGCGACCGACCCAGGGAGCCGAAAGCGCGCCTCCGCCATCGCGAATATCCGCAGACGACAGGCGGAAGGTCCGCTTCTGTGTCGAGGGCGGACGACCCGCTTCGTCCAGGCGGGCGATCCACGAGCCGGCCCAGACACTCTGGCCATAGAGCGCCACGTGGTCGAAGTCCTCCTGCAATCTCGCGAGAAGCTCCTCCCGATCCATCTCGGAGATGTGATAGGGGTTGTCGTTCCCCATGCGATCGGTGAAGACGCGCCGATCCGGCGTCGAGATGAGGGCCACGCCGTGGGGCTCGAGGACACGCGCCATCTCAGCGGTCAGCCGAGCGGGCTCCTTCAAATGCTCGATGGTCTCGAAGCAGACCAGCCCCGCGAAGCTCTCGTCCGCAAAGGGCAGACCCTCCGCTCTCGCACAGATTGCGGGCGCGGCACGTCGTGCCTCGGTGAGGTCGATGTCGAGCGCAAACACCTCGAGGCCGGCATCGCGCAGCAAGCGGGTACCGTGCCCGGAGCCGCACGCGAGGTCGAGGATCCTTCCCTCGCCATAGAGTGCGCAGGCCAGCGCATAGCGATGGACATGTTCGTATGCGATCAGTGCGCTGTCGCGCTCGGGAACGAATCGCTCGAGCTCGTGCTGGTGTTCCTCACCCTTGTCGGGCGGATCGAGGCTCTGGTCGCGAGCTCGGGGACTCATGAGTCCCTCCCGGCGGCGACACCGCAACGAATGCCGAGCACCTCCAGCTGCAGGCGACCGTAGGGGGCGTCGGGATTCTCGCTCTCCAGCACGATGACGTTGTCCACCCAGTCGCTCATGGCATGGGAGGTGAGGCTGCCGTTCGCGATGGCGGGTGAGAATGAGAACATCCCCGAGGTGAATCGTGGCCAGCGCAGCTCGAACTCGACGCTGATGCGGTCGCCTGCTTCCAATCGAGCCAGTGCCCGCATTTCCTGGCTGGTATTGGTGGCGGCGACGATCTCGCCCAGGCGGTCGCGCAGACTGAAGCCCACGATGGGCGCTTCCATATCCTCGCGGCAGTCCGCTGTGATCGTGACGCGCAGGCGCTGGCCCGGGCGCGGACAAGCGACCGGCTCCTCGTGCTGATCCAGAACCACCATGCCGATGATCTCGGCCCGGCCATCCCCGTAGCGGTGGTCGATATTGGGGAGGCCCTCGACGTGCTTCACCTCGTCCTTCATCTCCGGCTCTCGAAGCGGTGCGTCGTCTTCGGGCGAAGCGAATAGATCGGCGGCGTCCGAATATTGCGTGCCCAGATACTCTCGCATGACTCGCGCTGAATCACCCGCAGAGGCGATTCGCCCAGCCTCGAGCCAGATGGCACGGTCACAGAAGCTGGTGGCCGCCGATGGATCGTGGGTGACGAGCACCGTCGCGCAGCCAGCGGCCTGCAGCGCTCGAATCCTCCGCAGGCAGCGTTGCTGGAAGAACGCATCACCCACCGCCAGCACCTCATCGATGAGCAGGAGGTCCGGCTCGCAGTGCACGGCCGCAGCAAAGGCCAGCCTCAGGCTCATCCCCGACGAGTAGGTCCGAACCTTTTCCTCGAACGCATCACCCAGACCGCTGAACGATCGGACTGAATCCATCGATTCGGCCATTCGCCGACGCGGCGTGCCCGCAAGCGTCCCCAGCATCAGCGCGTTCTCGGCCCCCGAGAACTCGGGATCGATACCAGCACCCAGATCGATCAGGCTGGCGACACGCCCCCGCACCTCCACGCAGCCGGTACTCGGCGCCAGGGCGCCGGCCAGAACGCGTAGCAGCGTCGTCTTGCCGGAGCCGTTGCGTCCCACTACCGCCAGGCTCTCTCCGCGATCGAGGGTGAGGTTTACGTCCTGCAGGGCGCCGCACACCGCTTCGCGCGGGGGCTGACCCCGGACCAGCATGCGGATCAGATCCACGCCGCGGCGACCGCCGGGGTATTGCTTCGACAGTCCCGCCACCTCGATCACTCTCTCGCCCAAGCTGCCCTCCGACTGACTACACGACGTCCGCGAGCAAGGGCCGAGCTCGCACGTGCACCAGCACTCCGATCGCCAGAGCGCCCAACGCCCAGACCGCACTCGCCATCGCGGTCCCTAGCCCGACACTTCCCTCGCTCAGGAGCACGCCACGCAACAACTCCAGCTGCGACGCCATCGGGTTTCCAGCAACCAGCCACGGGCTCACCCCGGCAAGGCGTTCGGCGGAGTAGAGGACCGGCGAAAGGAAGAACCCCAGTGTGAGCAGCGGTGGCATCAGCTCGGCAAGGTCTCC
This sequence comes from Deltaproteobacteria bacterium, assembly GCA_019310975.1. GTDB lineage: Bacteria > Myxococcota_A > UBA9160 > UBA9160 > UBA4427 > JAFDDH01. The sequence goes on from JAFDDH010000314.1 coordinate 3,127, forward strand.
GACGTAGACACCGACCGTGGCCACCAGCAGAGAGACCCCCACCGAGAAGACCGCAAGCAGACACAACACGGCGGGAGCCGCCAGCATGGATACCGACAAGCCATGGCCGCTGACAAGCCGGGCAATCGCGAAGGCCGCGACCCAGAGCAGAGCGTGGTAGAGCGCATTGAGAACCGATGCGACCACCAGAGCCGACGATGGGAAGAGCGGCTTGCGAATGTAGTGGACCTGATTGACGAAGAGCTGCGGGGCGCGATTGGCGGTCTCGGAGAACAGGTTCCAGCCCACCAGGCCGGCGAAGAGAAAGAACGCGTAGTCGGTGTCCCCGGCCCCGGGTCGGATCTTGATCGGAATCACCTTCGAGAATACGAACGCATACGTCACGAGAAAGAGCAGCGGCACCGCGATCGTCGTCAGGACGCCAAGAACATTGCCTCGATATCTACGGACAAAGTCTCGCCGGGCCAGGATGAGTGCGATCTCGGCATATTGGGCTGCTGCCCTCAAGGTGCCCCTCGCCATGCCCGCTCACTCTCCCTTCCCGATCCCGATGCACATCTTCGACCACGATTCCCGCCACAATTCTCATCCGCTTCCCATCCACTCCCCATCCACTCCCCATCCACTCCCCATCCACTATAGAGGATCCGGCTGGCCCGAGGGGTCCCGTCCCCGGGCCGCCAGGTCCGTGCGCGGTGCGGCCAGCTTGTCACGCAAGTCGCGATTCCAGCGGTTCTCTTCCAGCGCGCCAATGGCCTCCCGGATCGATGGCAGAAATCCGAAGATCAGATCTTCGGCCTGCGGCAGATCGGCGTCTTCCCCCACCCGCGTGCTGATTCGGACCACGGTCGAACGCCTGTCGCGCCGCAGCGGGCCGCGATCGAGAGCAAGCAGCGAGCGGATGACCTCCTGACCGATCGCGGCCACGCCTTCGTACCAGTGAAGAACGAGGCGCCGATCGCGCATCGAGCCCACGACCATCAGCTCAGCTCTTTGCCGATCCGGTTCGAGGACGACCTCGCGTCGCGACAACACGACCCATCCCGCATCGAGCGACTGGGTCTTGTCCGAGATCAAGCTGAAGTTCCGTTGCATGTGCTCGTCGATCCCGACGAAGAGCTCCTGAGTGTCGACCTCGACCGGTGACGACACCCAGCCGTGAATCACCATCGGAACATCCGACAGAGTCCTTCCAGTGCGTGCATCCGGCTGCCACACCGGCACCAGCAAACTGGCCATGAAGAGCGCTGCCGCGATTCCAAGAAGTAGATAGAGCGGTCGCAGGGGCAGACTCGAGAAGCTGGCTCCCCGCCAGTCCGCCCAATTGCTCCTCGCTCGTCCGTA
>JAFDDH010000315.1 GCA_019310975.1 Deltaproteobacteria bacterium
CAAGACTTCTGGGCGCTCTCGCGCTACGACGATGTGCTGGCGGCATTCAAGGACACGTCGCGATTCTCGAATCGCGAGGACGTAGACGTGCGCGGCTTCGCGCACCTTCCTGTAGAGGTTTGATTGCCCTTTGCCCCTCTCCCGTCTCGCACGGGCAGAGCGGGCTAGCGGGCATAGCGGGTAGAAGGGATCGGCAATGCAATACGACGGGATCGCGGGGAAGGTCGCCATCGTGACCGGTGCGGGCGGCGGAATCGGCGAGGGCTACGCGAAGGGGCTTGCAAGCCACGGAGCGAAGGTCGTGGTGGCGGAGATCAAGAAGGAGAACGGCGAGCGTGTGGCAGAGGAGATCCGCACCTCGGGCGGGGATGCTCTCTTCGTCGAGGTGGACGTCGGATCTCCCGAGTCGACCACCGCCATGGCGGCTGCCGCAATCGACGCCTATGGCGGAATCGACTTCCTCATCAACAATGCGGCGATCTTCGGAGACATGAAGCTCGACTCGCTGCTTCATGTCGATTGGGACTACTACCAGAATTTCATGAACGTCAACATGAACGGTGCGCTGCTCTGTACGCGCGCGTGCAGGAAGAGCATGAAGGAGCGCGGCGGTGGCGCGATCGTCAACCAATCGTCGACGGCGGCCTGGATGGGTGTTGGCTACTACGGTCTCGCCAAGCTCGGAATCAACGGCATCACCCACGCACTCTCGCGTGAGCTCGGTGCCCAGGGAATCCGGATCAACGCCATTGCGCCCGGGCCCACCGACACGCAGGCGCTGCGGAACACGGCCGGCGCGGCAGCCGGGCAGATCGTTGCCCAGCTCGCCATCCCGCGGCTCGGCCAGCCGGATGACATGGTTTCGATGGTGCTCTTCCTGCTCTCCGACGCGGCATCGTGGGTGACGGGACAGATCATCAGCGTCGACGGCGGACAGATCACCCGACCCTAGTGGTCGACACATAGGTAGGAGTATGGAGATGCCCGCGTTTCCGCGTGACGAGATGGAGGAAATGGTCCGCCGCTGGGTGGCCGCCAACAACCAGGCCGGCCGCACCGGAGATTGGAGCAAGATGTCTGCGTTCTTTACCGAGGACGCGATCTACAGCTGGAATACCAGTAACAAGTGGGAGTTCGTGGCAAGAGGCCGTCAACAGATTCACGATTGGGCATTCGATAGCGAGATGGCCGGTCTCGAGCACTGGACCTATCCCTATGTGCGCACGCTGATCGACGACCAGAAGGGTGAGTTCATCGGCATCTGGCGACAGATCGCACCGGTCAAGGATGCGGACGGGAGGCCCTACGAGATCGCCGGCACGGGCGGCTCTTGGTTCCGCTACGCAGGTGCATTCCAGTGGTGCTGGCAACGCGACTTCTTCGACCATGCCAACGCCGGAGTGACCTTCGGCGCCATGATGCGGGCCGACCTGCTCCAGCCCGAGATGGTGGAGCGGATGAAGAATGGCTCGAAGCAGCCGGGCTGGACGCGGCGTAGCGAGTTCGATTGGTATTCGACGATTGCAGACGTCGAGGTGGACGTCGAGGTCGACGTCAAGGTCGACGTCGACTGAATTAGAGTGAGTGCACGTTGGCGAGCTTCACGACACGCGCTGTCGGCTTGGGATGCGCATCGGTGCGTACCCAGCGCAGTGCCATGACTCCATGGTGGTGGTCCGCTGTGTCGATCCAGTTGTCGACACCACCGGGGTCTTCATGGGCCACGACCAGCCGGAACGAGCCATCGTCCCGGTATCGGGCGCCACCGCTGTTCACGTGGACGCGGCGATTGTGATAATCCAGGGACTCGGCCCAGATATTGGCGAGCTGGAAGTTCCAGTAGTGACAATTCGGCGGCATCGCGTCGATGACCATCGCCTCGTCGTCGGCCAGCTTCCACATTCCCAGCCACATGCGGATGTTTGGGTCGCCGCCCATCACGCGGTGCTTCTCGAGATCGGGCAGATGGAAGTCATTGATGGGCGCGTGGTTGAGGAAGTCCAGCACCCAGTCGGCGAACCACTGCGCACACCCCATGGCGTACATGGCGCCACCCATCAGCTGCCCCCCGATCTTGCTCGGGTCCAAGGAGGGCGGCGGTCCTTCCGCGTCGAGACACTCGATCTCGACTTCCACCGGTGTCTCCTGATTGCGGTGTAGAAAGGTCTGGCGAATCAGGACCTGCCGGGTCTGGTCGGTCATCTGCAGCCAGTTGCCCGGATGCTCCTTCTGACTCGCGATGATCTCGAAGCTGCCGTCGGGCTCCAGCTCGAGCTCCGAGTCGTTGAGGTGCCCGGCACCACCTGTGATCTTGTCCTTCGCGGCGAAGTTCTGATTCTGTGCCGCGAACGAGAGATAGTGGATCGTCCCCCGCGAGCCGCGGATGCGGTACTCGAGGCTCGGGTTGACGGAGGCGCTCACGTAGTAGTTGTCCGGGTTGTCGAGTCCCATCTTCACCATGTCGGGCATGGCGCGGAAGATCGGGTGCAGTGGCCCCGGGTTCTCCACAAAGGAGGAGAGGCCGGCACGCAGCAGGCGCGCCAGGTAGCGGTGGCCCTCCGCGCGGTCGAATAGGTTCGTATCGAGATCCTCGCGAAGCAGCACGTCGCCCGCTTTCTTCAGCAGGTCACAGAATTCGCTCCACGCTTCGGCGTTCATGATCTTGTCGTTGGGGTCGCTCGACATGGCCCTCTCCGGGTTGTGGGCCCGGGGTTTTCCGGACCGTAGAAGGGGTAGAATGCAGGAACCGACGGAGGACGACCACACCATGGAGATCGAGAACCTGCTTGCCGAGCTGACGCTCGACGAGAAGGCATCGCTGACCTCGGGGGCGGATATGTGGCGCACTCCGACCGTCGAGCGGGTGGGCCTGCGCGCGGTGAAGATGACCGACGGGCCGAATGGCGCCCGCGGCGACGCCCTATTGGGCCTCGGCGACGCGACGGCGTGCTGTATGCCCTGCGGCGCGGCGCTGGGCGCGACCTGGAACCCCGAGCTGATCGAACGCGTTGGTTCCGTGCTCGGCCAGGAGGCGCGCACCAAGGCCAGCCGCATCCTGCTTGCGCCCACCCTCAACCTCCACCGCTCCCCTCTGGGCGGGCGGAACTTCGAGTGTTACTCCGAGGACCCGCTGCTCTCCGGCCGCACGGCCGCGGCCTTCGTGCGCGGCGTGCAGGGCGAGGGCGTCGCCACCACGGCAAAGCACTTCGTCGCCAACGACGCCGAGTTCGAGCGTCATTCGATCGACTCTGTGGTGGACGAGCGCACGCTGCGCGAGCTCTACCTTCTGCCCTTCGAGCTGGCCGTCAAGGAGGGCGGATCGCTCGGCATCATGACTGCCTACAACCGTTTGAACGGCACGTACTGCTCGGAGAGCGCCGAACTGCTGACGCAGATCCTGCGCGAAGAGTGGGGCTTCGAGGGCTTCGTGGTGACGGATTGGTTCTCGGCGGGCACCACCAAGGAATCCTGCGAGGCCGGACTCGATCTGCAGATGCCGGGGCCCGGGCGCTTCTTTGGCAAGCGGCTCGCCGAGGCCGTGCGGGCCGGCGAAGTCGACGAGGCGCACGTGGACGCGCAGGTGCGGCGCATGCTCTCGGTCTGGGATCGGCTCGGCGCGCAGGCCGATCCGCTGGACGAGCAGGAGACGAGCATCGACCTCCCCGAGCACCGCGCCGTCGCGCGCGAGGCGGCACGCGAGTCGATGGTTCTGCTGCGAAACGACGGAACGCTTCCGCTCGACCGCAGGGCGCTGCGCCGCGTTGCGCTGATCGGGCCCAACGCGGATCGCGCTCAGATCATGGGCGGCGGCTCGGCGGCACTACGGCCCCACTACCGCGTGACCCCGCTCGAGGCATTGCGCGAGCGTCTGGGCGACGCCGTCGAGATCGTGCACGAGCGAGGCTGCTGGACGGAGCACACCACGCCGTCGATCCCCAGCACCGACATCACCTCGGCCGCGGGCGGAGTCGGCTTCGACGTCGAGTTCTTCCCGAATCTCGACTGGTCGGGCGAGCCGGCTCATCGCTCCGCCGGCTGTGACTCGAAGCTGCTCTACTTTGGCCCGCCGCACGAGGATCTCCCGGCTGCAGGCTTCTCGTTTCGTGCCCTCGGGCGCTTCACACCGACCGACGATGGCCGGCACACATTCAGCCTCGTCCAGGCGGGAAGGGCGCGCTTGCTCGTGAACGGCGAGGTCGTAATCGATGGCGTCGCGAATCCGCCGCCGGGTCAAGATCGGCCACAAGCCGCCCATCGACGACGATATGCTCACGCGCGCCGTCGCGGCGGCAGGTGATGCGGACGCCGTGTTGATGCTGGTGGGCACCAACGGGGACTGGGAGTCCGAGGGCCACGACCGCCAGTCCATGGACCTGCCAGGCGACCAGGACGAGCTGATCCGACGCGTGTGCGCCGCAAATCCGAAGACGGTGGTCTGTCTGAACAGCGGCTCGCCCGTGACCATGGATTGGGCGCTGGAGCCCGCCGCGATCCTGCAGACCTGGTTCGGAGGCCAGGAGATGTCGGGAGCACTCGTCGATATCCTATTCGGCGAGGCTGACCCGGGTGGCCGTCTGCCCACCACGATCCCGATCCGACTCGAGCACAATCCGTCCTTCGGTAATTTTCCGGGTGAGAACTCGGAGCTGCGCTACGGCGAGGGGTTGCTCGTGGGCTATCGGTGGTACGAGACCCGAGGCCTTCCGGTGCGCTTTCCCTTCGGGCACGGTCTCTCGTACACCCAGTTCGAGATCGGTGAGCCGCGCCTCTCGTCGGACTGCCACGGTCCGGGCAGTCTGCTGACCTTGGATGTGCCCGTAACCAATACGGGCGATCGCGTGGGCTCGGAGGTCGTGCAGTGCTATGTGGCGCCGGATGCCCCGATGCTCTTTCGGCCGGAGCGCGAGCTGCGGGCCTTCGGCAAGGTCCAGCTCGAGCCGGGCGAGTCGACCACGCTGACGCTCACGCTGGACGATCGCGCCTTCGCATATTGGGATCCGGGTGACGCCACATTCGCGGAGCTGCAGAAGCGGCCGGGGGGCACACCCCAGGTCGTTCCGGCTGGCGGTGGTGGCCAGCGGCGCTTGGAGGCGGGCTGGTACGTGGACGCCGGGACCTACCTGCTTCACATCGGGCGCTCGTCGGCGGAGACCGCCCACATCTGCCCGGTCGAGGTCATGAAGGAATTCGGTCCGCTCTCGCGCTGATGCTCTGGCGTACCTTCAAATCGATCGGGCTCGCCCTGGGCCTCTCGCTGGCCCTATTGCTTGCAGCCATTACCTGGCTCGCGGAGGGGATCGGCGGTCGCCTGCACGACCGCGGCCAGGTCGCCCAGACGCCGATGCCGAAATCGATGCGGGGCGCCCGGGCCGCGCAGCGCACGGTGAGCCCGCTCGTCTCCGAGGACACTCAGATCCTCTTTGGCGACCTTCACGTCCATACAACGTACTCGGGCGATGCCTTCGTGTTCAGCCTGCCGCTCTTTCAGGGGGAGGGCGTACATCCGCCCGCGGACGCATGCGATTTCGCGCGCTACTGCTCGGCGCTCGACTTCTGGTCGATCAACGACCATGCCGAATCCATCACGCCGCGGCAGTGGAGCGAGACGAAGGCCTCGATCCGCGAGTGCAATGCGGTGACGGATCCCGCCAACCCCGATACCGTCGCCTTCCTCGGCTGGGAGTGGACTCAGTCTGCGGGCGCGGCGGCGGCGGGCGGCCGTACCCACTACGGCCACAAGAACGTCATCCTCCTCGACACGGCCGACGATGCCGTTCCCACGCGTCCAATCAGTGCCGCGGGCGGCGGTCTCTTCGAGGTGCCGATTCCGGCGGCCGCCTGGGCGCTCGTCCGCGCGGGCCTGACGCTCGGTGATCTCGGTGGCTTGCGCCCCTATCTGGACTTCAATCGCTGGACCCGTGAGGTGCGCAATGTTACACGCTGTCCGAGGGGCGTCCCTGTGCGCGAGCTGCCCCTCGATTGCCTGGAAGGGGCGGAGACGCCGGCGGAGCTCTTCGACAAGCTCGACGACTGGGGGTTCCCGAGCCTGGTGATCCCACATGGCACGTCGTGGGGGATCCATGCGCCGCCGCGTGCCCGTCTCGAGCAGCAGCTCTCGGCGGTGGATCACGACCCCGAGCGACAGCGCCTCTTCGAGTCCTACTCGGGCCACGGTAGCTCGGAGATCTATCGCGAGATGCGCGACTTCGTGGTGGCGGACGACGGCTCGCGCATGTGTGCGCCGCCGAGTGACGGCTATCTGCCCTGCTGCTGGCGCGCGGGCGAGCTGATCGCGGAGCGGTGCGGCGAGGCGTTGCCCGCCGACGTGTGCGAAGCACGCGTCCTGCAGGCGCGGCAGCTCGCGCTCGAATTGCCATCGCCATACGCCGTTGTAGCGGAATCGACGCCAGACGATTGGCTGGAGTGCGGTCAGCTGCCGGAGGGTTTCCTGCCCGCCTACGAGTACCGCCCGAATATGAGTGCACAATACGGGCTTGCGCTGCGTGCCATCGACGGCTCGACGTTTCGATACGGGCTGATCGGCTCGAGCGACAACCACAAGGCGCGCGCCGGCCCTGGCTATAAGGAGATTGCCCGCAAAGCGTACGGCGATGCGTACGGGATGCGCCGCGATTGGTACGATCGGCTGGCTGGGCGCGGCCCGCGTAGAGAGGAGCCCGTGGTGCAGCCGGGGCCCTTTGGTGGGCTGGGCGTCACGTTCGAGCGGGGCGCCTCCTTCTACTACACGAGCGGGCTCGTCGCCGTACATGCCGAGGGGCGCGACCGCGCCTCCATCTGGGGTGCACTTTCGTCGCGCAACGCCTATGGGACATCCGGCCCCCGGATCCTGCTCTTCTTCGATCTGCTGAATGCGCCCGACGGCATCGCGAGAATGGGCTCGGAGGTCGAGCTCGTTGCTGCGCCGCGATTCGAAGTGCGGGCCGTAGGCGCCTTCGAGCAGCTGCCCGGCTGCCCGGCCGTCGTACACGAGGCGCTCGGAGCGGAGCGGCTGCGTCGTCTCTGCCTCGACGAGTGCCATCATCCGAGTGACGTGCGTCATGCGATCGAGCGCATCGAAGTGGTGCGCATCCGCAAGCAGCGCATCGCCCTTGAGCCGGTCGCTGACCTGATCGAGGATCCGTGGCAGACCTTCGAGTGCGACGGCGCGCCGGAGGGATGCCGCGTGACGTTCGAGGATCACGACGATCCGCAGGGTCGTGAGACCGTCTACTACGTGCGCGCCCTGCAGGAGAAGACTCCCGCCGTCAATGGCGATCCGATGCGGTGTGAGCGCGACGCGACTGGGCGCTGCATTGCGGCGCGCGCCTGCCCGGCGGCCGGCCCCGACTTCGATCCCGATGACGAATGCCTCTCCCCGGTAAACGAGCGGGCCTGGTCGTCGCCGATCTTCGTGCGCAGGGTGAGCGCGCGCTAGAGGCGCAGCCGGAAAGTCCCCCGTCGCACCGAGAGCGCGGCTGCGGGTCGCTGGCAAGGCGCGCGACCGAGGCGTAGCCGTCGCTACGGGGACGGGAGCGCAACGCAGC
>JAFDDH010000316.1 GCA_019310975.1 Deltaproteobacteria bacterium
ACGCCGAGGTGTTCGCCAAATAGGGCCATGGTTCCGGCCAAGAGGTAGTGGGCGCCGGGGAAGGGATAGGCGCTGATGTCGCGATAGAAGACGCCGCCACGCAGGATCTTCCCGGCCGCCGTGAGCAGGGCCCCTTCATCGTTGCCCCCCAACCGATAGCCGGCGAAGACGAACGAGATGCCGAGCGAGGCCAACACCAGTAGGAAGCCGAAGAGCTGCGGGCGCTCCCAGACGCGCCAGGAATCGGCCATGCGAGAAGCGTCGGACGTCAAGGCGCGGCCTCCTGGGCGGGATCGCGAAGCGCTAAGGTTGGGCTTCCGGATCGCCGTCTGGACCGTCCAGATAACCCAATGCTCTCAGTCTCTCGATGTCTTCGGGGCTCAGGTCTTGCTGCGCGGTGCGCCCGGTGGCCAACTCGACGCTGAGCTCGTCGACGCGCATGCGATGAGCGGCCAAGATCTCGGGATGCCGATCGGCGAGGTCCTCGAGCTCCCGGGGATCCGAGGCCAGGTCGAAGAGCATCACATTGTCGCGACTGCGCTCCCACATGCTCTTCCACTTGCCCTTGCGGTAGGTCTGGTAGAACTGTTCGGTGACGAGCAGCTCGTCGGAATCAAGGTCGGGCGTCGACCCGCCCTCCAGCCCGGCGATCCGACGCACGAGCCCGCGAACGTCCTGGGAGCGCACGAGCTCATTCGAATCCATGTCGATCGGTGGATTGACGAAGAGGGGAACCTGCAGCAGCGGCTCGAATGAGGGGTTGCCGTAGTGCCTGAGTGTCTTGAAGTGCAGATGGGTGTCGGTGAGCATCTCACCGTGATCGGAGGTGAAGACGATGGCCGTGCCCTCGAGCAGCCCCTTCGTCTCCAGAAGATCGATCAGCTGCCCAACGGCCGCGTCCAAGCGGCGCACGCTCTCTTCATAGGAGATGCCGAAGAGGATCCAGTCGTGCACGTCGATATAGTGCACATAAAGGAAGAAGCGATCGCTCTGACGCCGGGCCAGGGCCTTGGCCACCGCGGCGTTCACGTGCCGGGCCGTGCGGATGCGTGCGGCCTTGGCGGCAGTGAGGTTGGCGCCCGGGCGACCCCGTCCCACCTCGATCCAGTCGTCGAAGCCCTGGTCGAAGCCATAGGGATTGAAGAGCAGCTTGTTCGAGACCACGCCCAGGGTGTAATAGCCGGCCTCGCGCAGGTCCTCCGCAAGCGTATTCAAGCTGAGGGGCACGCAGCGCTCGACGGACTCGCTGTCGGCGAAGCGCGACATCCCGCACGATGCAAAGGTATTCCACTCGAGGGCGGCCTCCCGGCGCCCGGTCTCGAGGCTGGGGGTGCGGCCGGTGAACAGGGCCGCCATCGACATCGTGGTCGAATGGAAGGCCGAGGTGGCGTTCGTAAAGACCTGACCACCCTTGGCCAGTCGATCGATGTTCGGTGTGGGAACCGTCGGTGCATAGGTCGAGACGTGGTCGCGGCGCAGGGTGTCGACCACAATCAGGATGATGCGCTCGGGCGGCCCGTCGCTGCGGCCCCCCTCGCCCTTGCAGCCCAGCCCCGTCAGCAGGCCCACCAAGAGCACCAGGACCAGCTTCACGAACGGGCCGCGGTCCAGCAGCGCTCGCATGGCGCCCATCGGGCTTCGTCGCCCAAGCTCTGGAATCGGGCGGGTGGACGTCATTCGTGAGATCATAGTCGATCGATTCACCAAGGCTCATCGCCTCGCAGAGATCAGGGGGTGTTGGCGCCGGGCTTGGTGGACTCGGCATCGAGCGTCGTGATCTCCGCTTCCAGTACGTATTGGTAGGCGAACATCGAGGGCCAGAGGCGGGCCAACGCGTGGTAGGCGGATGCCAATCGTCGCAACGTCGGCGATCTACCCGTCGATTGGAAGACCACCTCGAAGGGCAGGGCCGTGACACGCTGCTTGAGGATGCGGAAGCCTGCCTTCTCGACCTCCCGGCGAAACGTGGTGCCAGTGAAGAGGCGCACGTGGGTCTCGTCGAGCACACCCCTTGGTCCGTACTCGAAGCGCCCAACGAGCAGCGAGAGTCGATAGAACCAGAGCGCCACGTTGCCCGTGGAGATGATCAGGCGTCCGTCCTCCTTCAGGTAGCGGCGCGCGCTGCGCAGCAGCTGGGCGCGATTGCGAAGGTGCTCGATCACGTCGGCGCAGATCACGTAGTCGAACTCGCGCTCGTGAGGGATCTCGAGCGGCTCTTCGAGGTCCCCCTGGTGGTACTCCGCCAGGGCGTCGGCCAGTCGCCGACCCGGACCGGCATCCACGCCGACGACGCGAACGTTCTTCTCGAGCAGGGGCTCGGCCAGCAGCCCCTGTGAGCAGCCCAGGTCGAGCGCCAGGCTCCCGGGGCGGATGGCCGAGACGATCTGCATATGCGAGCTCGTATCCGAGAGCTTCAGCGTGTAGTGGATGTAGTGGTCGACGAGGTAGCGACCGTCCCGGGTGATGTGGATCTGATGCAGTCGGGATCCGATCGCCGCCGCGCAGGCCCCCAGGCCGTGTTGCAGGGAATCGTTGCCACTGCCGTCCCCGCGGCGTCCACCGAGCGCCGGCAGCTCGCGGATCGGGACACCGAGGGTACGGAACTGGATGATGATCTCGGCGTCGAAGGGGGTGCCGTCCGAATCGAGTTGGTACGGGATGCGATCGAGCGCATCACATGGATAGACTCGAAAACTCGTATGGTAGTCGCTCAACTCGAGGCCCAGGATGCGGTTCTGGGCGGCGGTCATGGCCCGGTGGAGGAGGGTGGCGCCCGAAGGCCCCGCCTCTCCGCCGCGGGTGGCCAGCACGAGCTCACGGGGGCGGCGCAGGGCCTCGAGAACGAGCTCGGGCAAGCGCTCCGGGGGGTGGAGGCCGTCTGCGCGCATCACGATCACGTGGTCGAGGCCCTCGCGATGGGCGGACTCGAAGGCCTCCTTTCGCGCGGCGCCGAAGCTCGAGGTTCGCGGTGGATGATGGACGCGAAGGTCGAACGACCGGCCCGTTCGCGGGTGCATCGAGCCCGCCAGCCCGGCCTGGCCGGGGAGATCCAGCATCACCACCACCACCTCGATCCACTCGTCGAGCGCCTCGGGAATCCGCGTCAGCGTGTTGCGGATCGTCTCGGCGTCGACGCAATCGAAGAGGAAGAGGCCGAATCGGGGGCGTTCGCCCTCCAGCTCCAGCCGGCGCGTGTGAAGCTCGCGGATCACATCGGGATCAACCTTGAAATTCGCGGACGACGCGCCTGACATCCGCTCGATCCTACATCGCCCCGACGCTCCGGCACAAGGTCTTTGATGCGGAATCGGGATGGTTCCGTTCGGTCACGCGCGCGTTGATCAATCACGTGCGGGGTTCGCCAAGCGGCTTGGCGATCACCTTCCTTCGACTTCCTTCGTGGGCTTCCCGAACATGGAAGTCCGTTGGCGGCATTCGTCCACCGCGGCTCACGGCTGCGCTCAGTGCCCCGAATCCTCTGCCGGATCGGAGGGCCGCGGGTGCAGCGGCCTTCCCAGCACCACGCAGCGAAGCCAGAAGCCGACGATGTGGCGCACGAAGCGCAACAGCTCGGGCACGTGGCGCATCTTCGAGCGCCCGCGCACGCGTGGCTCGTAGACCACCGCTACGTCGTGAATCTTTGCGCCGCTGATGGCGAAGAGGGCCGCAATCTCCATCGCGCCGTCGAAGCCGTCCAGGCGGAGCTCCGAGAGCGCGAAGGCATCGCGCCGCATCGCCTTTACGCCGGTGCAGAGGTCGGTGGTATGCTGCTGGAAGAGTAGGTTGTAGAGCTCGCTGATCAGACGATTGCCCAAACGTCGAACGAGTGACATCCGTGGTGTGCGACCGAGGAAACGGGAACAGTACGCGACGCGATGCTGCTCCAGCGTCTCGATCAGCTCGGGAATGATCTCGGGGGGGAACTCGAGATCCACGTCCGTGATGATGATGTCGTCGGAGTCGCTCGCCGCCAGGCCGTCGCGAACGGAGGCGCCATATCCCTCGTTGCGATCGTGCCGGATCACTCGGCCCTTCGGGAGCGCCTCGATTTTCTCGAGGGTTCGATCCGTGGAGGCGTTGTCCACGAAGATCAGGGCGTCCGCATGGCCCAGCCGATCGACGCGAGCGTAGAAGTCGTCGATCGACGACTCTTCGTTGTAAACGGGAACGATGATGGACAGCGACCGGGACATATGAGCTCGGCACCTTCGGTCGG
>JAFDDH010000317.1 GCA_019310975.1 Deltaproteobacteria bacterium
TGACACTCGGTGACTACTTGAGTGCCCTCGATCAGAACGCCTGCTCTGTCCAATGTCTCGGGGCTACCATTCTTGTCGGGGGAAACCCCATGGGCGGTCTCGTCGTTTTCGGGGTCGCGGGCGCTTCATACGTTGTCGAGACGCAGACGGCCGCGAACCCATGGCAGGTCGCTTCCGATCTCGCCGACGAGGTGAACTTCGATCCTGCGATGCAGGCATTGGGGGTCGCAGCTTTTGCGGTCGGCGATCGGGTGTTTGTGAGCGGCCCGGTGACCAATCTGTGGACGACCGACACGGGCCTCACTCTCTCGATTGAGGATGCGGCTACGGTGCCGCTGCTCGGAGCCGTATGGCAGATCGTCCTGATTTCCAGTCTCGTCGCCGCCGGGACTCGAATGCACGCGCGCAATCGCCCCTGACCTCCGCCCACACGCTGCTACTCGCCGCCTTTCGACTCGTACTCCTCGATCAGCTTTCGCCGCGCATCGGCCTCGTCCCGACGAATCCGCCAGAACTCCGGCTTTCGCTTCTCGGTGAATGCCGCGCCGCCCTCTTTGCCCTCCGGCATGTCGAACCAGTCGGGGTAGTGTTGGCTCGAGAGGATCCCCATCTCGGTGTAGCCGTCCATCTCCTGATCGAAGCTGGCCTTCAGGATCTCGAGGCAGCCGGGGCTCTTCTCCAGCAGCTCCTCGCACCATCGGTCCACCTCGTTCCAGATCTCGTCCGCGCTGACCACCGTGTTGACGAGTCCCATCTGGAGCGCCTGCTCGGCCGGGTAGCGACGACAGAGCATCCACATCTCGCGCGCCTTCTTGGCGCCGACGACCTTGGTGAGATAGGGGACGAAGAAGCCATCGGCGGGCGAGGAGACCTTCGGGCCCGCCTGACCAAATTTGGCATTGTCGACCGCAATGGTGAAGTCGCAGCAGTACGCCATGTGGTTGTGGCCGCCGAGGCAATAGCCCTGGACGACGGCCATGACCGGCTTGCGCGAGCCGCGGATCAGCCGGTTGTGGGGATAGCGATTGTAGAACGCCTCGCGGAGTCCCCAGCGCTCCCACACCACATCGCCGCCCACGCCGAAATGCTTGCCCGCGCCGGCCACGATGATCACCCCGATGGAGGGGTCGTGGTTGGCGTCGTAGAAGGCACGGAACATCTCGTCCACCATCGAGATCGCCATGGCGTTGAATTTGTCGGGCAGGTTCATGGTGACCCGCGCGATGCCACCCCCGAGTCCGTCGTGGTGCTTCTTGTCGTAGAGGATCTCCTCGAAGTCGAGGCCTTCGCCCTCCACCTGCTGCCAGTCCGTCCAACCCATGTCGTGCGTTCTCCTCGTCGCCGGGCCGGGCCCGCGCGTGTGGGACTAAGAATGAAGCATCCGGAGCCATCCGACCGCTCGAGTCGCTTGCAGTGCGACTGACGTTACCTGGCCACCCGGCGCCAGGCCCCGGGCCGGCCGAGGCGCGTCTGGACGCCCCGCTCGTGTCGTCGCGAATGCACGCGGTGGATACCCACTGCCCTCCAGAACCTCTATCATGTAGCTCAAGTTCCCAGGGGTGGGATACTTCGGAGCCCGTCCCGAATCTTGCGGTCGATCGTCGCGCCCCGCGTGTGGCCACCGGTCTGCCCACGGCGCCCGGGCTGGCGAATCGATTGGGAACGAGAGAACCCCGATCGTCCAGATCACCACGAGCCCCGCGGAGCCCCAGCGATCCATGAAACCGGCGCCCTTCGAGTACGCCGCCCCCGACACCATCGACGAGGCCATCCACGTCATCTCTCAGAACGATCCCGATGAGGTGAAGATCCTCGCCGGCGGGCAGAGCCTGATGCCGCTGCTGAATATGCGGCTGGCCCGTCCACAGCTCCTGCTCGATCTGTCTCGGGTTCGGGAGCTCGCCTATATCCGCGAGCTGGATGCGGGCGTCGCCATCGGTGCGATGACGACCAAGCGCGACCTCGAGGAGTCGCCGCTGATCCGTGAGCGTCATCCGCTCTTCCACGCGGCGACGCGGCTGATCGGGCACCCGCAGATCCGCAACCGGGGCACGGTGGGGGGGTCGTTCGCCCAGGCGGATCCGGCCGCCGAGTATCCCGCGGTCGCACTGGCGCTCGACATCGAGATCGTCGCTCAGGGGGCGGGTGGCACTCGCCGCATCGCAGCGGACGACTTCTTCATCACCTATCTCACCACGGCGCTGGAGCCCGGCGAGATTCTGACGGAGATCCGGGTCCCCGAGCTGCCCGCGGGCACTGGGTGGTCGTTCCAGGAGCTGGCGCGTCGTCACGGCGATTTCGCGCTGGTCGGTGCCACGGTGACGCTGCGCTTGGAGGCGGGCCGCTGTTCGGATCCCCGCATCGTGGTCTTCGGCGTGGTAGATCGCGCGACCCGCTTCGCCGAGGCCGAGGCATTGGTAGCGGGCCAGCCGGCCGAGCCGGCCACATTCGAGCGGGCGGCGGCACAGGTCGCCGAGTCCATCGAAGATCCGCTTTCGGACGTGCACGGCTCCGGTGAGTACCGCCGCGACCTGGCCCGTGTCCTGACGCAACGCGCACTTGTCGAGGCGGCGGGGCGTGCCAATTGAAGCCGACACGATCCGCTCGAGACCGATCCAATCCGACTAAATCCGACTAAATCCGACTAAATCCGAGTTCGAATCGGAGGTTTGACCTGATATGGGCGCAGCCAAGCAGATCCGAGTCAAGGTGAACGACGTGGATCACGATGCGGTGATCGATCCGCGAACGTCGCTGGCCGATTTCCTGCGCGGTGAGCTCGGACTGACGGGTACCCACGTCGGCTGCGAGCATGGCGTCTGCGGTGTGTGCAACGTGCTTGTGGACGGTCGCTCCGTGCGCAGCTGTTTGATGCTGGCCGTGCAGGCCGACGGCCGCGACGTGCGTACCGTGGAGGGTCTCGCCGATGGAGAGAAGCTGCATCCCATCCAGGAAGCCTTCATGGAGGAGTACGGCCTGCAATGCGGCTTCTGCACGCCGGGCTTCATGATGTCGATCTGTGAGCTGCTCGAGCGCAATCCGGATCCGAGCGACGAGGAGATCATGGAAGTGATTGGCGGCTCGATCTGCCGCTGCACCGGCTACGACTCCATCCTGCGCTCCGTGCGCACGGCAGCCGCCAAGCTCGGCGGTGCACGGGCCTAGGGCCGACGGCGGCGGGAAGCAGGGAAGCAGGGGTAGAGAGGGACGAGCGGAGAAGAGATGGAAGTGAAGATTCCCAAGAGCCTGGAGGAGCTGCCCACCAGCGAGCCTCGCTTCGTCGGGCGCCGTGTTCGGCGCGTCGAAGATGCGGCGCTTCTGACCGGGCGAACCGAGTTCATCGATGATGTCGTGCTGCCACGAATGGTGCACGCCGCGATCCTGCGCAGCCCCTTTCCGCATGCCCACGTGACCGGTATCGACACGCGCGAGGCCGAGGCACTGCCGGGCGTCCTTGCCATCGTCACCGGAGAGGATGCGGCACGCTGGAGTCATCCCGCCCAGGCCTCTCCCGAAGGCTGGGGGACGCACTGCATCGCGACCGAGAAGGTGCGCTACGTGGGCGAACCCGTGGCCGCGGTGGCGGCCATCAGCCGCCATGTCGCCGAGGACGCCCTCGAGCTGATCACCGTCGACTACGACCCGCTCGAGCCGGTCGCTGACGTGGTCAGAGCACAGGAGCCGGACGCGCCCCTCTTGATCGAGTCGATGGGCACCAATGTGATGATGGATCGCGTCTTCAATTGGGGCGATGTGGATGCGGCGTTCGAGAATGCGGATCACGTCTACCGCGAGCAGTTTCGCTGGAATCGACTCGGCGCCAACCCGACTGAGACCTTTGGTTGCGTGTGCGCATGGGATCCGATGGACCTTTCTCTGACGGTCCACGGCAGCATCCAATCGCCGACGAATTTCGCTCTCGGCCGTGTGGCCACCTTCGGTCTGCCATCGAATAAAGTCAATGTCATCACTTATGCGCACGGTGGCAGCTTTGGGGGAAAGGGCGGGACACGCGGCTGCGATATCGCGTGCCTGCTCTCGCGCAAGGCGGATGGGCGACCGGTCAAGTGGATCGAGGACCGCATCGAGTACCTCACATCCGGTGGCGGGCAGGCCTGGGATCGCCACTACGACGTCTCGATTGCCGTGTCGAATGAAGGCCAGGTCACCGGGCTCAAGGTCGGTCTGGTGGACGATCTCGGAGCCACGGGCGAA
>JAFDDH010000318.1 GCA_019310975.1 Deltaproteobacteria bacterium
CCACGGCCGTTGCAAGGGCCGGGACCGAGAGCCAGCCGGTTGCGTGCCCGCTGGCGGGCTCCGCGCGCAGCTCGAGCCCCCAGGCCAGAGCGAGCACCACCGGCAGCCCCAGCAGCCCGGCCCACAGCACCAGGTCCACGGCGCCATCCGGGAGCCCGATCCGCGGAAAGGCGATATCCGCAAACTCGAGCAGGGCGAATGCCGCAGCCGCGTACACGACGCCGGCGCGCACGACCTTGCGGCGCCTGAGCTCGGCGAGCAGTCCGTGCCCTTCCTCCATCCCGCCGAGGTTACACGGCGCGGCGCGATGCTACGAGCCGGCCTTCCGAGCGGGCGCCCGGCGCCCGACCGTGTCATTTCCCGCTGGGCGGAGCGACCCGACCCACTTCATCCAGATCTACTACATCCAGATCTACTACATCCAGGTCTACTTCATCCAGGTCTACTACATCCAGGTCTACTACCCTGAACGGCGTCACACATCTTCGCGATGAACGCCACTCCGAGATCGGAGCCCCGAGAGAGTTCGAGAGAATTGAGGAGGCACGCATGCTCGACCGGATCCTCCCCGAGCGCATCGACAATCACTATCGCGGCCACAGGCTCGCGCTCTGGCTCTTCTATCCGATCACGCTGATGACAGTGGGTCGAAGCCTGGTCCACATCTTTCGCAGCGACGGCGGGGCGCAATCGATCGCTACGATTCCCCTCGACAGCTTTGTCTCCGGCGGGGCGGATACCGTGATCTCGGTCTTCGCGCTCTGGGGGCTGTCCCAGCTCTTGATCGGCTTGCTCTTCGTACTGGTATTGGTTCGCTATCGCGCCATGCTTCCGCTGATGTATGTCCTGATCCTGGCGGAGTACCTCGGCCGGATCGGGATTGGTCTGACCAAGCCCATCGTCACGGTCGGGACACCGCCTGGCGGTCCAGGCGGCCTCGTGCTGATCGTCCTGGCCATGCTCGGCCTGATTCTCTCGCTGCGAGGGGAAGCCGACCTGGCGCAGCAGGAATCCGAACCCGCCTGACCCGCCTACCCGGCCGGGCCGCAGAGCCTCGATCCCCACACCCAGCTTCCCTGGACGGACCCTCGTGACGGAGGCTCGATCAATGAGCACAGACCAGCGCTACGACCGCATCGGTCATGGCTACGCCGAGCTTCGCCGCGAGGACCCTCGGATTGCTGCGCGCATCCGTCTTGCACTCGGCGGCGCGAAATCGGTGCTCAATGTCGGTGCGGGGGCGGGCTCCTACGAGCCGACAGACTGCCTCGTCGTCGCCGTCGAGCCCAGCCAGGTCATGGTCTCCCAACGCGCTGCGAGCCGGACTCCGGTGATCCGCGCGCTCGCCCAGGCCCTTCCATTGCGCGATGGCTGCGTCGATGCGGCGATGAGCGTGCTGTCGATACACCACTGGGCACCGCACGCCGAGGCGGGTGTGCGCGAGATGCGCCGGGTGGCCAGGGGGCGCGTCGTCATCGGGACCATCGACGCGGAGGTCAGCGGGGAGATGTGGCTGATGGCGGAGTATCTGCACGAGGTCGCCGCGCTGGACCGGCGCATCTTCCCGCCGATCGACGTGATCCGCGAATGGCTCGGCCCTCACACCGAGGTCGTCGTGGTGCCCGTGCCCGCCGACACAACCGATTGGACGCTGATGTCGTTCTGGGCGCACCCCGAGCGGGTTCTGGATGCGGGCGCCCGCGCCGCGACTTCCGGCTTTGCGCGAATGACGCCCGAAGTGGTTCAGCGCGTGGTCCAGGCGGTCCGCGATGATCTCCGGTCGGGCACCTGGGATGAACGCCACGCTGAGCTCAGGCGAGCCAAGGAGCTGGACGTCGGCTTGCGCCTGCTGGTCAGCCGAGAGACACGGGGGTCGCAAGACAGACATTAAGAAGTGAGTAAATGTTGAATTACTCCTAATCTATTCCCATGGCTTCTCTACCCGACTGCACAAAGGAGAATCCAGCGTGAGGATCATGCTTCTGGTCACCGCCGGCCTGGTGCTCGCTCTCTTCTTGGCCACCCAGGTCGGTTCGTTCATGAGCCGAGAGCTCGAAACCGTGATGCGAGCCGAGGCGCCGAGCGACCCGGAGACCCGCTTCGTAGAGACGCGCTCGGGGCGGGTGCACGTGCTGGACGTGGGTGCGGGGAGCGATGTCATTCTGCTGCTCCACGGCACTGGGCGGAGCGTCGCAGACTGGCAGGAGGGACTGGCCAATCGCCTCGGACGGACGCACCGGGTCATCGGCATCGACTATTACGGTCTCGGCCTGAGCGACCGCGCCCACGCTGGGCGCTACGGCCTCGCACTCTGGGCCGAGCAGGCACTCGACGTCCTGGACGCCCTGGGGATCGAGCGAGTGACGGTTGTGGGCCATTCCGCCGGAGGCGCCGTTGCAGCGATCTTCACCGCGGACCACTCCGAGCGCGTGGACCGCGCCGTCTTCATCGGTCACGGCCTCGCGGTGGATCCGATGCAAATCGTTCCGATTCTTCCGGGCATCGGAGAAATCGCCATGGCACGTACGGCAATCTTCAGCGAGGTGTTCTCCGAGAACCACGAGCGCCGCCTGAGGGCGGCCTATGCGATCCGCGGCACTCGAGCCGCACTCCTCACCTTCCTCCGGCGCCAGCTCACGATCGACGGTCTGCGCCTCGTGACCGGCACCTACGAAGACATCCGGCGGCCTGTGCTCCAGGTGCACGGCACCCAGGATGCCTCGATCCCGATCACGGCTGCTCGCCAGCTGACCCTGCGCCTGCACGACGCCCAATTCCTGGCCGTAGAGGGTGTGGGGCACGACGTCCATATCGAGGCTGGAGACCAGCTCGCCGAAGCCATCCAGGCATTCGCGCGCGAGACCCCGACGCGCCGGGAGGTGGACACGTAGTATGGAGCAATCACCGACTCGAGCGGCTCCGCCCTCACCCGACTGGCTGATCCGGCCATTCGAGGTGTCCAAGCTGGCACCGGCCTGGTTGGGGCTCGGCCTCGCGATCGCCTGGCTGGGGATCGCCGGGCTAGCCCATACGGCCGCCCACTTCATGATCGGTCCGGCGGCGCTTCCCTTCGGCCCGGCTCGATTTGCCTCGACCCACCTCCTCGACGCTGCGCTGGTCGGGCTCCTCCTCGCAGGCCAAGCGCACCTCTACCTGGGCGCCATCTCCGATCTCCGCAGACTTCGACCTCTACTGCCCGGAGGCGACGTGGACTTCGAGCGTCTAATTCGTGAGGTCCCCAGCCTCTCCACACGGACCCGCACGGGGGTCACGATCTTCGGCATCGTCTGCGGCGTCGCCGTCGCGACCCTCGACCCGAACCTCCGCGACCTCCACGACCACCTCTCCCGCGCCGATCCCCGCTATCTCATTTTCATCCTCCAGAACGTTCTCTTCGGCACACTGGGATTTCGCTTGTTCGCGGCCGAAGTTCACATGACCCGCGCCTATGCGCGCCTGGGTGAACGAATCGAAGTCGATCTCTTCGATCAGTCGATCCTCCTCGTATTCGCACGCAAGGGCCTGCGCAGCTTGGTGGTCTGGGTGTTGATCTCATCGGCCCTCTCGATGTTCTGGGTACTCGACTCCGCCGGACAGGCGAACGTCACACTAGCGGTTGGGATGCTTGCGCTGATGATGGTGGCACTGATCTCGCCCACGCGCGGTGTCCACCTGCGCATCGCTGCTGCGAAGGCGGCCGAGCTCGCTCGCGTGACCGACGCGATCCGCCTGGAGTGTGCCGCTAGCCTGGCGCCGAGAGGCGCCGACGCCCTGCCCGAGGACGCGCGGCTGGGCAACCTGATCCAGTACCAACAATTCGTGAAGTCGATTCGAGAATGGCCGTTCGACCTCTCGATCGTTGCGCGCTCGGTGCTGCTCATCCTACTCGGCGCTGGCTCGTGGCTCGGCGGCGCAGTGGTCGAGCGCCTGCTCGGCCTGGCGCTTGATTAGCGCCGCACGCTTGCCCGATGCCACCCCTTGCTGCGCAGATCCCAACGCTCGGCTTCGGATGGAGGGGGCTCCTCTCCCTCGTCCCGATGGGCGCAGTGCATGACCCAACAACGAGGGCCTCTACAAATAGGGCCGGCACGCACTGACAGCGCGCAGGCTCGGGGTCACGCGCGAGGGCCTCTACAAGTAGATTAAGCGCTCAACCGTGTGATTCGTGGCGGGAGCCTACACGAGCGGTTCGTGGCGCACCGCGCGCG
>JAFDDH010000319.1 GCA_019310975.1 Deltaproteobacteria bacterium
GAGTCGATGGTCACCGGGGAGCCGATCCCGGTGCGAAAGCGCTCCGGCGATGACGTGACGGGCGGGACCGTCAATGGGACTGGCGCGCTGATCATGATCGCCGAGCACGTGGGCGCTGACACGCTGCTCGCGCGCATCGTGCAGATGGTCGCGGAAGCGCAGCGCAGTCGCGCGCCGATCCAGCGGCTGGCGGACACGGTCGCCGGCTACTTCGTGCCCGGCGTGATCGCCGTGTCGTTCGTGACGTTCGTGATCTGGGCCTGGCTCGGTCCCGAGCCCCGCCTGGCGCATGCGCTGATCAGCGCTGTCGCCGTGCTCATCATCGCCTGCCCGTGCGCGCTGGGTCTGGCGACGCCGATGTCGATCATGGTGGCGACGGGAAAGGCGGCCACGATCGGTGTGCTCTTCCGCGATGCCGAGGCGATCGAGTTGCTGCGCAAGGTCGACACGCTCGTCGTCGACAAGACCGGCACGCTCACGCAAGGGCGCCCGAGTCTCGTGCGCGTCGTGGCGGCCAGGGGCTTCGAGGAATCCGAGGTGCTCCGCGTGGCCGCCTCGACCAACCGGGCCAGCGAGCACCCGCTGGCCCGCGCCATCATCGATGGCGCCGCCGAGCGCGGCGTCGAGCTGGCCGATGTCCACGACTTCGAGTCGCGAACCGGTCGCGGCGTGCTCGGAGCGCTCGAAGGCCGCCGGGTGGCAGTCGGCAATCCCGCACTGCTCGCCGAACTCGGCGTCGACCCCGATCAATTGCTAGGCGAGTCCGAGGCGATGCGCGCCGAGGCGCAGACGGTGGTCTTCGTCGCGCTGGACGGTCGGCTCGCCGGGCTCCTCGGCGTCGCGGACCCGATCAAGGACACGACGCCGGAGGCCGTCGCCGGTCTCCACCGCGCGGGGATCCGCGTGGTGATGCTCAGTGGGGATAGCACGACGACCGCCGAGGCGGTGGGACACGTGCTCGGTCTCGACGAGGTGAGGGGCGACGTCCTGCCCGATCAGAAGGCCGACGTCGTTCGCCAGCTCGCTGACGCGGGTCACATCGTCGCCATGGCGGGCGATGGCGTAAACGACGCGCCCGCCCTGGCGCTGGCGCACGTGGGCATCGCCATGGGGACCGGTACGGACATCGCAATCGAGAGCGCTGGTGTAACGCTCGTGCGCGGAGATCTGCGCGGCATCCTGCGTGCACGGCGGCTGAGCCAGGCCACCATGGGCAACATCCGCCAGAATCTCTTCTTCGCCTTCGCCTACAACGCGCTCGGTGTGCCGCTGGCGGCCGGCATCCTCTATCCCAGCTTCGGACTCCTGCTCAGCCCGATGATCGCCGCCGCCGCCATGAGCCTGAGCTCGGTATCGGTGATTGCCAACGCACTGCGCCTGCGCACCGCATCCGTCTAGCCCGCTCGCCCACCGGATCCGATCGTCTATGCTGATCGATCCGGCCCGGGCGGGTCACCAGATCGCGTCGCTTCGAGGAGGATCCCGAATGGAGTTTCGCTGGGAGCCGGAATACGAGGCCTTTCGTATCGAGCTGAGCGCCTTCATCCAGGAAAGGCGCACGCCGGAGCTCCTGCGCGAGTACGCGGAGACCTATGGCGGTGGCGGTGAGCTGATTCGAAGATTCCACGAGGAGATCGACGAGCGCGGCTGGATGAAGATGTGCTGGCCCACGGAATATGGCGGCGAGGGTCGCAGCATGCTCTATCAATATCTCTTCGTAGAGGAGATGGAGTACTGGGGCATGCCCTATGGGAACCTCACCTTCACTTCCATCGCGCCCTCCATCCTGGCCTGGGGGAACGAGGATCAGAAGAAGGAGTACCTGCCTGGTATCTTCCGCGGCGAGCTGGTCTTCGCGCTCGGATATAGCGAGCCGAATGCCGGAACCGATCTCGCCTCGCTGCGCACGCGCGCCGAGCGTGACGGCGATGAGTGGGTGATCAACGGGCAGAAGATCTGGACCTCGTTGGCGGACGTGTCGACGCATATCTGGCTGGCGGTGCGCACAGATCCAGATGCGCGCAAGCACGCGGGGATCTCGATCATCATCGTTCCGACCGACACGCCGGGCGTGACGATCCGGCCGCTCTACACGATGTATGGTGGCCACACGAACGAGACCTTCTACGACGACGTGCGCGTGCCGGTCCACAACGTCGTGGGCGAGGTCAACCGGGGCTGGCCGATCATCATGCATGCGCTCAACCACGAACGGGTGGGGCTGGCCGCCACCGGTGGGATTGCCCGCATCTACGATCAGCTCGTCGAGTACCTGCGGGCCGAGCGGCCGGAGAGGCTCGAGGATCCGGTCGTCCGGCGCCGCCTGGCCGAGCTCCAGCTCGAGATCCGCGAGCATCGCGTGCTGGCGCTCCAGAATGCATGGATCATCTCGCAGGGCCGCACGCCGATCGCCGAGGCCTCGATGGCCAAGATCTCGGCCACCGAGCTGCGCACCCGCTTGGCGAGCGCCGCAATGGATATTCTCGGCCGCTACGGCGGGCTCTCCGCCGAGTCCGGCGAGCATGCGCCCTTTGGCGGTCGCGCCGAATGGAGCTTCCGCCTCTCGCCCATCTTTCGCTTTGGCGGCGGCACCAACGAGGTGATGCGCGACATCGTGGCCGCGGCCGGTCTCGGCCTGGCACGCTAGGGAGCAGAGCCATGAATCTCGACCTCGATGAGACCCAGAGCCTGCTGCGGGAGACGGTGCGCGGCTTCCTGGAGGATGAGGTGCGCTTCGATCGCATTCGCGAGCTCGAGGCTGAACAGGGCTGGGATGCCGGGCTATGGAAGAGTCTGTGTGAGCAGGGCTGGCTCGGAATCGCCTTCGACTCGGCTCTGGCCGGAGAGGGCGGCAGTGCTGTGGATCTCGGTCTGCTCGTCGAGGATTTTGCGCGCCGTGCCGTGATGGTGCCGATTCTCGAGGTGGCGGTGGCGGGGCGCGCGCTGCAGGGCTCGGGAGCACTCGCGGAGGAGCTTCTGCCCGGCATCCTTGCGGGAGACGTCGTGCCGGTTCCGGCAATCCTCGAGCAGACGGATCGCTTCGATGTCATCGACGCAGAGCTGGAGGAGGATGGAACGCTCACGGGCGAGAAGATCTTTGTCGACTATGGGCAGCACGCGACGCATCACGTGGTGGCAGCACGACGAGCCGGCGAGACCGGGCTTTATCTCCTTGACACGAGCGGGCAGGGCGTGCGCACGGAGCCGCTGCTCTCGATCGGACGCACCCCGGTGTGTGTGGCGCACTATGACGCGGTGCCGACGCGTTTCGTCGCTGGCGCGGACGGGCTGGCCGACATGATCCGTCTGGGTCGCGTCCTGGCCGCGATTCAATGCGTCGGGTCGATGCAGCAATCGCTGGATGCGACGGTCGCCTACGCCGGTGTGCGAGAGCAGTTCGGCAAGCCGATCGGCAGCTTCCAGGCGGTGAAGCACCACCTTGCCAATATGCTGATCCGGGTCTCGAGCGCGCGCTTGCTCTGCTATGATGCACTCTCCGCGCTGGATTCAGGCATGGCGGACGACGTGCGGATTGCCGCCGCCAAGGCTTCGGCGTCGCGTGCGGCGCCGGAGGTCCTGATGCTGGGCCACCAAATCCATGGCGGCAACGGCGTCATCGAGGAGAACGACCTCTACTTCTTCACATTGCGCGGCAAGGAACGTTCGCTGGCATGGGGCAGCGTCGAGGAATGTCTCGACATCATGGCGGCGGGGGTCGGAGAGGGGCTCGATTTTCTCTAGCGGGTGATTGGGTGATGATTCCGTGAGCTGAAGACTCCGGGCACACCCGAACCCCGGGATGGGCGTGATATGCGACGGCGCTGGGGACGTTGGCGCGGCTACATGGACGAGCTCGAAGAGGTGATGCGGATTGCCGGTGAGCAGCTGCGTGAGGCCGAGGCACTCGTCTCGCGTGCGTGGGAGCGGCCGCAGTGGCGTGCGCGCCAGCGCGATGCGGCCGACCCCGAGATTCTGCGCCGCGCCCTCGACATCCCCTTCCTTCGCGATCTGGTGCGCATCGCCTGGCGGGTCGGCCCCGAGGCCAATCTGTCTCCGCCATCGTCCGCACCGCCGAGGCACTCGGCCTGCAGGAAGTGCACCTCGTACAACGCGAGGGACGCGTGGCCCTGGAGCGCACGATCACGATGCTGGCCGAGCGCTGGCTGGACCTCTTCTGGTACCGCGAGACCGAAGTCGCCGTGCGA
>JAFDDH010000022.1 GCA_019310975.1 Deltaproteobacteria bacterium
GGCCTTCTCGTGTACGACCAGGTCGCGAGCGTTTGTGACCTCGGGGCAGCTGTATTCGGGATGCGCGTGATCGACGTAGTAGCGTGCGCCATTGATCAGCGTCTTGTTGCGCGCGATGTTCTCCTGCTGGTTCGGCGTGTACTTCTCTCCGTCGACCTGGAAGCCGCGGGCATCGGCCAGCGGGTTCTCCTGGTCGTAATCCCAGAGGATCTTTCCGTCCGGATCCTCGCGATAGGCGTTTACCAGGAGTACACAGCTGGAAATCGGATCGAAATCGGGATCGTTCTTGACGATGATCCCAAACTCGACCTCGGTTCCCATCACCGTGGGTATCGCCATCGATTCTCCTGACTCCAAGGATCTCTTCGAAAGCGAACATCGCTCCCGGCAGTCATGCGCCCCTATGCTCCGCCCGCCGAAAGCATACCCCCAAAGCGGCAGCTGAAACCGGCATGGGGCCGGCCCTGAGGCCGACCCCGAATTCGATCGAGTCGACCGGTCCCGCCCAGCCGATCAGAGATATTGCCCCTGACCCACCTTGACGTTCTCGATCGTCTGTTCCTTTCGCTCGACACCCGTGATGAGAGTGCGCACGTTGATGATGCGCTCACCCTTGCGACCCGAGATGCGGGCCCAGTCATCGGGATTTGTCGTGTTCGGGAGATCCTCGTTCTCCTTGAACTCCTCGCGCACCGATTCGATCATGTCCGCGGCCTTGATGCCGTACTCTTCGTGATCGATCAGGCGCTTGACCGCCTTGCGCTTGGCGCGCGCCACGATGTTCTCGATCATGGCGCCGCTCGCGAAGTCCTTGAAGTAGAAGATCTCACGCTCGCCCTTGGCGTACGTCACCTCGAGGAATTTATTGTCGTCACCGGTGGAGTACATGTCGGTGATGAGCTCGTCGATCATGCCCTGGCAGACCTTCTCCTTGTCGGGGCCGAACCGCTCGAGAGTCGACTCGTGAAGCGGCAGGTTTGCCGTAAGATACTTCTTGAAGATCTCGCGCGCGGCTTGAGCGTCCGGCCGCGAGACCTTCACCTTGAGATCGAGCCGACCCGGGCGCAGCACGGCGGGATCGATCAGATCCTGACGGTTGCTCGCGCCAATCACGATCACATTCTCCAGTGATTCGACGCCGTCGATCTCCGACAGGAACTGCGCGACCACCGTCGCCTCCATGTCGGAGGAGATGCCGGATCCGCGCATGCGGAAGAGCGAGTCCATCTCGTCGAAGAACACGACGACGGGCACGTCGTGACTCGCCTTCTCGCGGGCCTTCTTGAAGACCTCGCGCAGCTTGCTCTCCGTCTCGCCCACGTATTTGTTGAGCAGCTCCGGCCCCTTCACGTTGAGGAAGTAGGCCGTGGTCTGCTTCCCGGTCCGCTTCTCGATCTTCTTGGCCAGGGCATTGGCGACCGCCTTGGCGATCAGCGTCTTGCCGCAGCCGGGCGGGCCGTAGAGCAGGATTCCCTTGGGCGCGCTCAGCTGGTGCTCGGCGAAGACTTCGGGATACAGATAGGGCAGCTCGACCGAGTCGCGCAGGATTTCGATCTGGTCGCCCAGGCCGCCGATGTCGTCGTAGGTGACGTCCGGGATCTCCTCCAGCATCACTTCCTCGACGCTCGACTTGGGCATCTTCTCGAAGGCGTACTGGGTGCGGCTATCGACCAGCAGCCGGTCGCCCACGCGTACCTTCTCGCTGCGCAGCGGCTCTGCGATGGTCACCACTTTCTCGTCGTCGGTGTGACCGAGCACGAGCAGCCGATTCTCCGAAACATTGTCGACAACGGTCACGACTTCGCCACGCTGCGTGTAGCCCGCCGGCTCAACGACGTTGAACGCCTCGTTGAGCAGGACCATCTGGCCGTCCTCGAGCTGGAAGGGATCGAGGTTCGGATGCACGTTCACGCGCATCGCTCGCCCATCGACCAGGATCTCGCTCGTGCCGTCCTTGTTGGCGCGCAGGAAGATGCCGTAGGTGTTCGGCGGTGCGCAGAGCTTGTCGACCTCTTCCTTCAAGAGCTCGATCTGCTGCTTCGCCTCCTGGAGCATGCTGACGAGCTTCTCGTTCTGTCGCTCCGAATCGCGCTGCTGCGCGCGCGACTGCTCGTAGCGGCGGCGCAGGGTCTCGAAGTCCGACAGCACGCGGTCCAGGCGATTCCGGAACTCGCTCGAGTCGCTGCCGAAGAAGCGGATTGCATCCTGAAGCTGCTCGATGTCGCTCTCGTGAATGCGGTCGCCCCGGCCGTGCGAATCGGGCTCGTCCTCGATCCGGCCTCCCGTGGGGGTGATCCGTCGCATCACGTCGCGTACGAATCCCTTCCGACCGGTGCCGCCATCCGAATCATGCTCGCTCATCGCGTCATCTCCTCGTTCGCCGTTCCCGCGATCCAGCGGGAAACCACTCCTGCGAAGCAAAGGAAGCAAATACCATGCCCGGTTTGGTCTTGCAGATCGCTGTGCCGCCTCCAGGCCGCCCGACACTGAATCTCCGAGGGGAGCGAGTGCTCTGAGAGCCTCCGGGCTTCCAAGCAGTCACCAGAGCATCGCCGAGGGTCCGACAGATTGTGTGTACGCGTGGATGGGTGCGCAGCAGCTGGAAGCGTCTGTGTGTACGTGAACGAATCCACCAGCTCTGGCCGCCGGCGGATCGCCGGCACAACTGCGCCGACATCGGATCCACGCATCTCCATCCGGGTCGCTAAAAACGTCGAACCTCTCGATATCTCGAACCTTTTATCCATCCTGAATTCTATCGGCTCCGGTGTGCGTGTCAACCACACTACATGGGCATAAGGAGTCGTAAACCGTTGTTCTGAAAGCGCTCTTCGGCATGCCGCCCGGTGGTCCCGACACGCTCGCGGAGAAAATACTCGGTGCTTCGAAACGACGCATCGATGCGCTGGAAGGCGCACCATTCACAGCTCGCAGACGGCGTATCGCGGTCCATCTGAACCGCGCAAAAAGATCAGTCGACCACACGGGCGACGCAGCCGCGCGATGCGTTCTTGCCACCAAGCTGCCGGAAAACGGACGGCCTCCGTCATTTGTCGCACCGTGACGGAGTGTGGCCGCAACGCGACGCCAAGAATTGCGGCGCCCCGCGCATGCCGGAAGTCTTGTTCCGTCATTGGGAACACTTGGATGCGCCAGCAATTCCAGCGGAATCGGGGGCTTGGCGCGCCACTCCGAGCCTGGATCAGGGCGCCGGGCCAGTCCCCCCGAGCTCGAGGTCGATCACCTCGACTCCATCGGGGAGCGCAAAGTCGAAGGTCGAGTCGGGCGGGCCCCGATCGAGCTGGACGGCTTCGAAGCGGATCCGCGTACGGTTGCCGAAGAGATCCACGATCGTCGTCTCGCGCACCAGCCCGGTCCCGGGGTCCGCGCTGAGGCCGAGCTTCTCGTAGCTGGCCGGGCGCTTGGGCAGAAGCTGGAGCTCGGCCGATTCGGACGTGCAGGTGAGCGCCTTGATGTGGAACGACTCGACGATCTCTCCCTCCCCGAGCAGGAATTGCAGCGCCGCGCCGGCCAGGTACTCCTGCGCGACGGGCATCCGCGTGACCTGGTTGGCGGCCTCGTCGTAGATCCACATCGTCTTGCCGTTGCTCACCACCAGGCTGGGCTCGGGCTCGAGGTACGACCAACGCATGCGCCCGCGCTTGGCGAAGACCACGTGGCCGCGGCTCGGCTCCTCGCCACCGAGTGACGCCCCCGAGAGCAACACGGATTCGCTGACCTGTTCGAAGCGCGCGGAGAAGTCCTGGATGGAGTCGTAAAAGGCCTGTACCCGCGCGGCGATCTCGAGTGCGCGCTCGGGGCCGCAATCCTCGGCCGCGGCGGGTTCGGCCCGGGCAGCGCTCGAGACAAAGCCTGCGACGAGGCAGGCCGCGATCAGGACCGATCGGCGGACGACGGGCATACGCCAGTTGGACACCGCGCCGCGAGGCAGGGGTCGACTACTCCTCATCGTCTGGATTGCGCAGAAAGACCTCGCGGGAGCGCGTGCCTATTTGCGGCCCGATCATCCCGTCGACCTCCATCTGTTCGATGATTCGGGCGGCCCGGTTGTAGCCAATCTTGAGCCGGCGCTGGACATAGGAGATGGAGGCGTTGCGAGTTTCGGCCACGATGGCGACGGCCTGGTCGAACATCTCGTCGACGGCCTCGCCCGAGGACTCGGGCAGCTCGCCGGCCTCCTCGGTGAACTTGACCAGGTCCTCGTCGAAGACGGGCTTGCCCTGATCGCGCAGGTAGGCGACCAGCTCCATCACCTCCTTTTCCGTCACCAGGGGTGCGTGGAGCCGTTCGAGGACTGCCGTGCGCGGCGGCAGGAAGAGCAGGTCGCCGAGGCCGAGCAGATTTTCGGCCCCCTTCTGGTCGAGGATCGTGCGCGAATCCGTGGCCGAGGAGACCTGGAAGGAGACGCGCGACGGGAAGTTCGCCTTGATGACGCCGGTCAGGACGTCGACGCTCGGGCGCTGGGTGGCGAGAACCAGATGGATGCCCGCCGCGCGCGCCATCTGCGCGAGACGCTGCAGCGACTCCTCGACATCCTTGGAGACCAGTACCATCAGGTCCGCCAGCTCATCGATGACCACCACGATGTAGGGCATCGTGGCCCACGCGACCTCCTCGCCCTCGTCCTCGCCCGGCTTGGGCCGCATCTCGAACGTGGTGTGGCCGGCCGCCAGCTCCGCGCGCGCCTTTTCGTTGAATTGGTCCACGTTGCGCACCTGGACCGCACTCATCATCTGATAGCGGTCGTCCATCTTGCGCACGATGCCCTGCAGCGCGGCTGCGGCACGCTTCGGGTTGGTCACCACATCGGCGATCAGATGGGGGATGCCCTCGTAGACGGAAAGCTCCAGGAGCTTCGGATCGACGAGCAGCAGCTTCAACTCGTCCGGCGTCGCCCGGCACAAGAGCGAGCAGAGGAAGGAGTTGAGAAAGACGCTCTTGCCCGTGCCCGTCGAGCCCGCGACCAGCAAGTGGGGCATCTCGCCGAGATCCGAAGTCACCGGATTGCCGAAGATGTCCATCCCCATGGCGACCGCCAGTAACGAGTCATGCTTGCGAAAGGACTCGGACTCGAGCACGCTGCGCAGGTAGACGGTTTCGCGCACTGGATTCGGCACCTCGATGCCGACCACGTTCTTGCCCGGCAGCGGCGCGATGATGCGGATCGAGATGGCGCGCAGCGCCATGGCGAGATCGTCCGTCAGTCCGACGATCTTGTTGACCTTGATGCCCGCGGCCGGCTCGTACTCGTACATCGTGATGACCGGGCCCGGATGCACGCGCACGACCTTCCCCTCTACCCCGAAGTCGACCAATTTCTTCTCCAGGATGCGCGAGTTCATCAGCAAGCTGTCGCGATCGAAGCTGCGCATCCCTTCGGGCGGTCGCTCGAAGAGGCCGATGTCGGGCAGCACAAAGGGGCCGGACGGGCCCTCCTCGTTGAATTGAAAGGCCTCCTGCTCGGGCTTCTTCTCCCTCTCTCGCTCCTCGATGTGATCGACGATCTGCGGCTCGGGCCGCTTGGTGAGCCGGCGCAGCCCGCGCCGCTTTGCGGTCTTCGGAGGCTCGGCGGTGATCTCCACAGCTGCCGGGTCCGGCTCCTTGGGGACCTCCGGTCCACGCCGCTCGGCGACCCGCTCACGCCGCGCGCGCCGCTCGCGCCAGACGCGGACCTCCGAAAAGCCGTGACTCACCGCCGCAAGGCCAGCGCGCGCGGTCTCGGCGATGTACTCCGCGAGCGTCTGCAGGCCGACCCAGAGCAGCCCGGCCGCGGCCCCGATCGCGTGGCCCACGATGCCGCCGGCGCGGCCCACGGCGGCGAGCGCGCTGCCCGTGGATACGCCGACGACGGATAGGAGCCCCACCCCCAGCAGGAAGACATTCAGCAGCAGGGCGCCCCAATGGCTCAAGAGCGTGCGCTCGAAGTCGGCGACATGGTCCCCGAGCCAGCCACCGAGGGGCGAGCCCAGGCGGCCGGGCGCGATCGCGTCGAGCAGGGGCGGCAGGCTCGACCCCGCCAGTACGAGCATCGTGCCCCCGATCCAGAAGCGCGACCCCGGCGCCGGAGTGCCCTGCCCCAACGCCAGCCGACCGCCGAGAATCGCCAGTGCAGCCACGACCACTACGGCTCCGTACCCGAATCCGGCCAGGAGCCCGTGCGCCAGCGTCGCCCCGACGGCGCCAGCGCGATTCGCGACGGGGACCAGCTCGAGCACGGGATCGGTGGCCGAGAAGGTGGCCAATGCCAGCAGGCTGAGTGCCGAGAATCCGAGCAGACAGACACCGATCACCTCGGAGGCGACCCGGACCGACCAGCCCGGATCGGCCTCCGCGGCCGCGCGCCGGGCTCGGCCCCGCTTCGCCGACGCCCTAGCCACGCGAAGCAACCACCGCTTCGAGAGCGGCGCAGAGCGCGCGCGAGGCGTAGGAATCCATGGCCATCGATACACCGATGGCAGCCATGTCAAAGCTGACGGGGTCGTTCACTCCCTCACCCCCCCGGAAAGGGAAACGATGGCAGAATAACCTTCGACACGTGACCGCGCCATCACACGTGGAGGTGTCCGCTGGCTCCACTTGACGCCCACAACGTGCCCTGGGATCATGGGCCGATCCCCCTACTCGAGTCGTCCCACGGAGATCCCCCGCATGGCACAAGGCATCAACAAGGCCATTCTGATTGGTAATCTGGGTCGTGATCCAGAGCTCCGCTACACCCAGAACGGGCAGGCCGTCGCGAATTTCACGCTCGCGACCAACGAGAGCTGGACCGATAAGAGCGGCGAACGTGTCGAGCGAACCGAGTGGCATCGAATCGTCGCGTGGGGAAAAGTCGGCGAGCTGTGCGCGCAATACCTCTCGAAGGGCCGAACGGTCTATGTCGAGGGTCGGATTCAGACGCGCGAGTGGGAAGACAAGGACGGCCACAAGCGCAGTACGACTGAGATCAACGCGCAGACCGTCCAATTCCTCGGCGGAATGCGGGGCGAGGCCGATGCGGGCCCGGCTCCCACCACCAAGCCTTCGGGCGGCGACCCGGGTGGCGGGCCCAGTGGCGGCTCAGGAGAGGGGGGCCCGCCCGCGCCGGGCGACGACATTCCGTTCTGATCCGCGACAGAGCAGGGTCGCGGGTCAGCGTCCAGGGCGCGAGGAACGCAGGTCGCGGATGATCTGGTTGATCCGCTTGCGATCGTCGTGGCTGAGCTCCTCGAACTCGATTCCCATGCCGGAGGGCATCGAGGCGTCGCCTGTGCTCACACGCACGACGACACCCACGGTCTCGATTCGCTCATCGGTGGCGGGCAGATGAAATTGCATCATCACTTCGGTGCCGGGCTGACTGGGCTTCTCGGTCTCGATGAAGAGGCCACCCTCGTTGATGTCGCGGGTGAACTCCGAGAAGATCTCGTCCACGGTCGAATAGTCGACGCGTACGATGAGGTCGGCGCGCGCACTCCGGCGCCGGTCGGCACCCGCTGCGGCGTCCTCCTCGTGCACTTCTTGCACGGTCACCTTGGACATCGCTGCTCCCGGCGACCGCCCAGGGTCGCTTCGGCTCACTCATCGACCCATTCGCAGCATCGATTGAGCCTCACGATCAGACTTTTCGCAAACCAGCGGACGCGCTGGCCACGCTTGCGACGGGTTCCGCTCCCGCTGCAGCGATCCCAGGCCACGCGAACTCAGCCGAGCTGTCCGTTCTCCTGCAGGCTGTGATAGCCCTGCTCGGCCACGACCACGTGGTCGACGACGCGGATGCCCAGGATCTCGCCCGCCGATACCAGCCGCTTCGTCACCGCCAGATCCTCGGCGCTCGGGGTCGGATCCCCGCTCGGATGGTTGTGGACCAACACGACGCCGGCCGCAGCGGCGCGCACCGCCGGGCGGAAGACCTCCCGCGGATGCACGAGACTCGCCGTGAGTGTGCCCTGCGAGACCTGCGACTCGCTCATGACTCGCTGGCGCCCGTCGAGCAGGAGCACCATGAAGTGCTCGCGCCGCTGCCCACGCAGGCGCTGATGGAAGTGGGCGTGGACGTCCGCCGGACTCCGTATCGGATCGCCGCGGCCCAGCCGGCGGCTTGCGATGCGGCGCCCGATCTCGACGGCCGCAATCAGCGCTGCGGCCTTCGCGGGCCCGATGCCGCGCACGCCGCAGAGCGCGGACAGGGGCAGCTCGCAGAGCGTGCGCAGTCCGCCTCCGGCCCCGAGCATTGCCTTCGCCAAGCTCTGCGCGTCGCAGCCCCGAGCGCCCGTGCGCAGCAGCAGCGCGAGCAGCTCGGACTCGGAGAGCGCCTCGGGGCCATGGCTTCGAAGCCGCTCGCGTGGTCTCTCGCACACTTCGCGGCTGTCGGCTGGGCGCTCTGCGCCCGGGTTTTCGCTCATGCTCGCTCCGTGGAACCGGGACGATGGCGAGCGTAGCCAGCTGTGGCGAGATGGGAGCCCTGTACGCGAGTTCACGTGTGCTCGTGTGAGGGTCTCTATCAGGCGGCGGTCGCGCAGCCCGCCTCGACGGACTCGGCCGACTCGAGCAGCGCGTCGAATCGATCGGCGGGCATCTCGGGGGCGAGCAGGCCGCGCAGAGCCTCGCGTGGATCTCCGTCCTCGCCCTCGAGACGCGCGACGAAGCTGCGCACCAATGCCAGGTAGCCGCGCGCGTGAGCGGCGTTGCTGATCGCCATCTCCAGCTCGATGGGTGCCTGCGGCCGCAGCTGCATGCCGTCGGTGAAGTCGACCACTCCGTCCACACTGACCTCCCCCAGACGGCGCATGGCGGCGCGTAGATAACGATCCGTGAATTCACCCTGCGGACGCAGCGCGCGCGACAGGTCGCCCTCGTCCAGGCTCGCGCGCAGTGCGTCGTCGAATTCGAGCGCGCAGCCACTCACGTCCTTCGGAGTCAACGACGCCAGCGCGTCGAGCGCAGCGGCGACAGACTCAGCGGCGGAGTCCGCGGGCACTGTATCGATCGTGAAGACATGCAGATCCCGCGGCACGTCGTAGCCTTGCCGCGAGCGCAGCTCGACGGCGCCGGCCCCCGCGCGCGGCCGCAATATGACCTTCACCATCAGGTCCTCGCCCAGCTGTTGGCCATAGGCTTCCTCGATCAATCGGCTGCGCAGCATCTCCACACCGTGGCGCGCCTCGTCCGACATGGCCGTCTGGGTGAGAATGACCGCGAAGCCGTCATCGGCCTCCTGGAGTCGAAAGGTCAGCGACTCGCGCGTGAGGAAGGAGATCGACGAGCGGCCGGCGAAGTACCGATGCGCCACGCCGTCCAACAGATTGGGAAGTGGCGAGAGATCGATGTTCACGTCCTCGAAACGCGCGGACATGCGGAAGGTGACGCTCTTCTGCTGAAAGCCTTCTGCGAACGCGCGGATCTTGAAGGAGTCGCGCGGCCCGGCTTCGAGCCGCGAGGGCAGGATCACGATGACGGGTGCCTCGGCCTGCTCGAAGCGCTTCTGAAAGCCGGAGCGCACGTAGAAGAGATCGACGAAGCCGCCGGCCGGAGTCGTGTCGATGCGCACGCGGCGCTCTCTATACATGTACGCCGGGCCGCGGAAGAGCGTGATCAGCGGGGCGCCCAGATGGCGTAAGCTCCAGGCGGCCGGCGTCTCGGGGCTCATGTCGAGCACCTCGATGTCGACCTCGGCGTTCGCGGCCTCGACGGCGTTCGGCCGAACCGGGTCAGCGGAGAGCACCACGGCGCAGCACGCGAATATGCTCGCCACCGCACGGCGGGCGGGGACGCACATAGGGCTGGGCTCCTCCGGAGGCTGGCCGCGGCGTCGGTCCGTGCCGCGGCGCATCAGCATACCGGGGGCCCGGGCGCGAACTCAAGCACCCGAAGGCAGGCGTTCGTCCGCCGCCTCGCGGCGCCGACGACTCCCACCCGCAACGCTCAGTCGCCGGTGACGCTCGATTCCGCGTTGCGGACCGCGACGACCTTCCGGCCCTCGGCCTCGAAGTCGCGAGCCAGGCTGTGGGCATAGGGACTCGGGCTGCGCTGCAGCGCCCGTACGACTTCATCGATGCGGTCGGTCTCCACCGCGTGAAGGGCCAGGTTCTTGACCCAGAGCTCGTGCTCGGCCAGAGACGTGCCGGCGGCGTCCGAGAGCCCGGCCGCAAAGGCCGCTGGATTGTGCTCCGCGTGATCGAGCCAACGATCGGCCGACCAGACGTCGTCCTGTGTGCGCCTGGGAATTCCGGCGCTCGTGTCCTTGCGGATGGCGACGTTTCTCGACTGGCCCGGCTGGCCCGCGTCCACGTAGCGGGTGGCGGGAGCCTGCCTGGACGGCGCGCCGCCACCGACCGGACCGGGGGTGCCCTTCCAGCGCTGGATTCGCACCGAGAAGCCGACGACTCCTTCGCCCGGACTCTGCACCGCGATGCGGCCGTCCGTGATCTGGGAGTTGGCGGAAGCGGCCGGGCGACCGGCGGTGATCAGTGGCGCATTGGCGCCCGGCTGACGCCCGGCGGATTGCTCGCCAATCATGACACTCGGCGCGTAGAGAGCGAGGTTCTGCTCACCGCTCGGCTGGGGCCCGCCGATCCGGAACTGCCCGGTACCCAGCACGATGCCCAGCGCCAGCATTGCGGCCGACGCCGGTGCGAGCACGCGCGGATCGAGCAACGAGGCGCCAATATCGCGCAGCCGATCGAGCCAGCCCGCTCGAGCTTCCCCGGCCCGGATCCGGCGCATTACGTCATTGGCGAGCTGGGGCGGGACCTCCGGCTCGGGCAGCTCGCGCAGCAGCGCGATGGTGGCCCGCATGGCTCCAATCTCCTCGGAGCACTCGGGGCACTCGTCGAGGTGGGCATCGAAGAGGGCGCGCCGCTCGAGGGCGAGATCGCCCTCCAGGTAGTCGGCCATGTGGTTCCGGACGTCAGAATGGTTCACAGCGCTCTTTCCTCAGGCGACTTTCCGAGGAGTGCCTGCAGCTCGATCCGCAGGGCCTGCCTCGCGCGATGAATACGAGATTTGACGGTGCCTTCCGCGACGCCGAGTGACCGGGCGATCTCGGCGTAGGAGAGTCCTTCGATGTCGTAGAGCACCACTGGCATGCGCAGGGACGGAGACAGCTGCTGGAGCGCGTTGCGCACGTGGTCGCTGAGCTCGATCCCGGCCGTAGCATCCTCGGGATCCCGCGGGGAATTCGGCAGGTCGTCGCCGGCGGCCTGGCGCACGGCCAGCTTGTTGATGCGGTTGCGGCTGCGGCCCAGCGTACGGCGCCGGTTCAGCGCTGCATTCGCGGCGACGCGGTAGACGAATGTAGAGAAGCGCGACTCGGCGCGGAAGCGCCGACCGTGGCGGTAAAGGCTCAGGAAGGTCTCCTGGGAGACGTCCTCGGCTTCCTCCCGGCTGCCCATCATGCGCAGCAGGAGACGGAATACGCGCTGCTCGTGACGACGAACCAATGCCTCGAAGGCGCTGTCATCGCCGGCTTTCCAGCGCTCGATGAGCTCGGTATCGGGGTCGTCGATCACGACGCCCCGGCCGCGGCGCCGGTGGACTTTGGCGGGCACGGGGGTGGCCGGTCCGCGTTCAACCATGTCGAAGGTCATCGGGAGCCTCTCGGCAGAGTGACCCCGCGCCGTCTCGGATGGTTCCCCCTTGTTCTTCGTCTCGACGCCGATCACCCACCCCCTTCGAGGGTCAGACCCTCCTCGCCCTTGCGAACGAAAGTGCCACTCTTTCCGCCGGTCTTCGCAGCTAGGCGCACGTTCTCGAGGCTCATCTCACGATCGATGGCCTTGCACATATCATAGATTGTCAGACCGGCCGCCGAGGCGGCCACGAGTGCCTCCATCTCGACGCCCGTCCGCCAATGGGTCTGCACCCGTGCCTCCACGCGCACCACACAGGCCGCCTCGTCCGGGGTCAGGATCACCTCCACCGAGTCGAGTGGCAGCGGGTGGGCGAGCGGGATCCACTCGTCGGTGCGCTTGGCGGCCTGAATGCCGGCGATGCGGGCAGTGGCCAGCACGTCGCCCTTCTTCACCTCGCCCGCGGTGATGGCGGCCAGCGTGTGCCTGGCCATGCGCACCTCGCAGCGGGCGACGCAGCAGCGGTACGTGATCGCCTTCTCGCCGATGTCGACCATCCGGGCACGCCCGTGCTCGTCGAGATGCGTGAGCCGCTTGCCCGCTTCGCTCATGCCGGCGCTCCCTTCCATCCCCTCCTGCGACCGCAGCTAGGCGGCCGGACGCGAGGAGCCCTGCTCGTCGAGCCAGGCGAGCAGATCGATCCAGACCTGTTCTCGTTCCGGCTCATTGAAGATCTCATGCATCAGATTCGGATACGTGTGAATGCGGCTTCCCGCAACCTCATCGTGCGGTAGCCCGGCGTAGAAGGCCTGGCTGCCGGAGGGCAGGCATAGCCGATCCGCCTCGCCGTGCAGCATCAGCATGGGAACGCGGACGCTTGCCGCACTCGCGGCCGAGCGGCGCACAGCAGCGAGCATGCCGGCGCCGAGCCCAGCCGTCATGCGCCCGTGAACGAGTGGATCGTCGAGATATCGGCTCACGACGTCGGGATCGCGTGAGATCGCGCTGGCATCCAATCCGGCGTTCATGCCGAGGGTCGGCCAGATGCGTCCGAGCATGCGTGCGAGCCACATCTTCAGCGGGCTGAGATCGGGCGAGATGGACAGCGCGGGGCCCGATGTCACCAGCAGGTCAATGGCCGGCGCTCGCTCGCACGCCAGCGCCGTCACCAGCAGGCCGCCCATGCTGTGCCCGACCAGAATACGCGAAAGATCGACATGCGACGCGGCCACCATGGCGATGAAGGCCTCGAGGTCGTCGAGCAGGTCTTCGAAGCGATCGGCGTGGCCGCGCGGACCGGGCGACTCGCCGTGCCCCTGGTGGTCGTAGGCGTGCACCGCAAAGCCACGCTCCGCCCACCAGACCGCCATCTCCTCGTAGCGACCACTGTGCTCCCCGAAGCCATGGACCAGGAGCATGACGCGGAGCGGCTCGGCGGGGAGCCATGCACGGCGAAAGAGGCGACGTCCGGCTGCGCCTTCGAAACGGTCCTCGATGCGGCGGATCGGCAGGGTGTGACCCACGCAGCGGGCGTGTCAGGAGGTTCGGAGACCGCGCACGCGCTCGCGCGCCTCGAGGACCTTCTCGAGGTAGGCGACGCCGCGGATGTCCGAGCCCCAGAAGTAGGCCAAGATGCCGCGCTCGACGCCGAGGCGGCGAATGTTGTCGGCTAGGATCCGGCACCCAGCTTCGATATTGCTCTCGATGGTGGCGAAGTTCCCGGCCAATTCCATCGGCTGCATCATATGCGGCATGACCTGCATCAGCCCCACAGCGCCCTTCGGGCTGTGCGCCCAGGGTCGCGCGTTGCTCTCCACCAGCACGATCGCCAGCACGAGATCCGGATCGAGATCGTACTGGATGCTGTAGCGGTCGATGGCTGCGCCGATGCGCGCACGCTCACGCGGCGCCAGGCCCGGATTGATATGGCGCAGGCTGCGCTCCACCGTGATCGCGACGCCCACGGGCTGCGCGGACGAGGCCGCCGCCAGCGTGGTGCCGCCCATGACGTCGGCGCCGGGCTCGCGTGCAGCGGGCACGCCGCTGATCAGTAGCACCGACAGCCCCAGCAGGACCAGCGTCTGGATTCGCCGCACTCGGTGGATGCTGTCGTGGATGGCAGCCAAGCCGGGTCTCCCTCGTATCGAGGTATCGCGCAGGCCCGCCGCAGGCCGAGCCCGACGCACACGTCACTCGACGTGAGCCCTGGACTCACTGGGGGGTCTGCCGCTCTCTCCGTTTCGCCGACGCCAGTCGAGGTGCAGCCGGAGGCGATGGCCGTCCGGATCATCCGGTTCGCAGCCTCGCCCCTGGGGGCTCACCCCTGCCATTCGGCATCCATAGGATAGTACCGCGCCGGCCCCGTGGCCATCGTCCCCGCGCGGGAAGCGCCCGACATATGCAGCAGACCGGTCGCGCGCAGGAGTCCAATCGGCAGTGTCGTTTCGTTTGCTCGCAGAATATTTTCCCAAGCTCCGAATGTGACAATCACACGCAGTCTGCCCGTCCGGTGAATTCCTTCCTCCCTTCCAATCGGTCGTCTGATACGATGCAGCTCTCACAAGCTGGCTCCGACGCGAACAATGGCAATCCTGGCATCATCCTCACGCAGCAACGACCCGCCCGTCCCGAAGCGCGCGGTCGAGCACATCGCAACCCACGAAATCCTTCGGGGTCTCGCCCGACTCCACTCACTGGTCGTCGTCAGCGACTTCGATGGCCGCATCGTCTGGATGAGCGACGATCTCGGCTCGGCGTGCGGCCGAGCAGTACCGCACGTCGGCAGCCCGGTCGGTGAAGTCTTCGCGGAGCTCCGGGGCACGCGCGCGCGGGCGCGCTTGGCCGAGCAGGTTTCGACCATTCAGAGCCACCTGCGCCACCACGATGTCCTCCGCGACATGCGCCTCGACCTGGGGTGCCACAATGGGGTGTCCCGTAGCCTGGACCTGAGTGCCTTTCGGACCCAGACCCAGGACGGACGCTGGGCCGTCGTCTCGATCATCCACCCGAGCGAACAGTCCGAGGAGCAATACGGCGTGCTCCGCGACGAACGTGACGCGCTCGATCGCATGCTCGACTGTTCGCCCGATGCGGTGCTCGCCATCGACCGCTTTGGCTTCATCTCCTACGCGAGCTCGGCCGTGAGCCGAGTCCTTGGGGTCGCGGTCGACAAGTTGGTGGGCAAGCCTGTCGGTCTGCTCCAGCAGCAGTCCATGGAGTTCGTTCAGCTGCTCGCCGAACTCGAGCGCGGCTCGGATGTGCACGGGCACGAGCTGCTCGTCGAGCGCCCCGACGGCAGCGAGACGTGGGTCTCGGTGAACGCTCGGAGCCAGCACGATACGGGACCGCGCGGCATCTCCATCGTGGTCTTCCTGCGCGACGCCAGCGCGGAAGTGGCCGCCCGCAATCAGCTCGAGCGAGCCAACACAGAGCTGGAGAGCTACGTTCACAGCGTCTCACATGATCTGCGCACCCCGCTGGTCTCACTGCTCGGCTTCACGCGTCTGCTGCGCCAGGACTACGACCACGCACTCGACGACACCGGGCGCCACTTCGCCCACCGCATCGAGCAGGCGGCGCGCTCCATGCAGGCACTCGTCGAGGACCTGCTCGAGCTCTCCCGCATCGGCCAGAAGAGCGAGCACCGGACACTCGTAGATCCGCGGTCGGTGCTCTTGCAGCTGAGTGCCGAGCTCAAGCTCAGGCTCGACGAGATGGATGCCCAGCTGGTGTTGCCCGAGCACCCGCCGCTCGTGCTCTGCGATCGCACGCGCCTCTATCAGCTCTTCTCCAACCTGGTGGGAAATGCGCTGCAGCACATGGGGCCCTGCGAAGACCGTCGCATCCGAGTGCACGTCCTGACGCGGCCGGACCACTGCGAGATCGTGGTGGAGGATCGTGGCCAGGGCATCGTCAAGAAGGATATCGAGCGGATCTTCGAGGTCTTTCACACCAGCGCATGCGGTAAGGGCGAGAGCACGACCACGGGAATGGGGCTGGCCATCGTGCGCAAGATTGCCGAGACGAACGGTGGCCGCGCCTGGGCCACCAGCGATCCCCAGCAGGGCGCACGCTTCCACGTGACATTGCCGTCGCGCCCCTAGCCGGGCCCAGGATGGGTCGGCTGACGCCGCAAGCGAATCCGAAGGGTTCCCTGCGAGTCACACACGCGGCACACAAGACCACGGGTCGCATGAGGGAGCCGACCGAGATCGTAGATCTCGCGCGTTGGTAGCCCGCGCAGCCTTCTTGCTGGTCGGGGTCGCATCGCTTAGGGTTGGGCGCGCCGAGGCCGCATATGTATCCCGAGCTATTCACGATTCCGGGCACCAGCTACTCGATCAGCACATTCGGCGTGATGATGGCGATCGGCTTCCTCACCGCCTACGCGATGACCAGCAAGTGCATGGACGAGCGCGGACTCGATTCCGAGACCGCGCCCAACATCCTGATGTGGATCATGATCGGCGGCGTGGGGGGCTCCAAGCTCTACTTCGCCATCGACGTATCGCTCCGCGAGGGCATCCCCTTCTTCGACCTCCTCTTCGCCCGTGCCGGAATCACCTGGTATGGCGGGCTGATGGGTGGAGCGCTGGCGGGCATCCTCTCCGCGAAGTACTACGGCATCCCGGTGCGAGAGTTCACCCAGGCGGTCGCTCCCTCGCTGGCGCTCGGACAGGCGCTGGGCCGAGTGGGCTGCTTCCTGGTCGGTGACGACTATGGCAAGGTGACCGACGTGCCCTGGGCCGTGACCTTCCCGGAAGGTGCGCCGCCCACCCTGGATCCCGTACACCCCACACAGCTCTACGAGGTGGCCTGGCTGGTGCCCGTGAGCGGCGTGCTCTGGATGCGGCGCAAGACGAGTCCGTGCTTGATCGGCGAGTACCTCATCGCCAACGGCGCCGGACGCATCGTGATCGAGAACTGGCGCTTGAACGAGAGGATATTCCTCGGTCTGACCGAGCCGCAGCTGATCGGCCTGGCATTGATCGCGCTGGGCATCACACTATGGATCCGCTTCTGGCGGCTGTCGGAGGCGGAGTCGAGCTCCTGAATCCAACCACAGTCGACGACCCACGACGACCGCGAAGCGCTATCGACTCGCGGACACCGCGCGGGTGCCATCCTCAACCTCGGAGCCGACCAGCGCCTCGAGCTGCGCAGCGAGCTTGCGCGCACCGCCGATCACGGACTCGCCCCCCTCGCCCTCATATAGGCTCTCGACGTGAGAGATCGCCGAAAGGGCGAGCCGCAGTTGCGACCTCTGCTCGGGCACAACACTACCGCCCAGCCAATCGGATAGCCGCGTCACACTGCGCGCATAGTCGCGATCCCGAAACGCCCGCATTCCCTCCGCGTAGGCGATTCGGTCCTGGATGTCG
Organism: Deltaproteobacteria bacterium; assembly: GCA_019310975.1. GTDB lineage: Bacteria > Myxococcota_A > UBA9160 > UBA9160 > UBA4427 > JAFDDH01. The sequence goes on from JAFDDH010000022.1 coordinate 16,952, forward strand.
CCGCGCTCGGGCGCACGCGTCTCCGCCATGGCCAGGACTTCCAATGCCGCATTGAAGTGGGCACTGCCGAGGAAGGAGTCGGCGACGCACAAGTAGCCGACCCCCGAGTCTCCGTAGATTTCCTCAAAGAGCGCGTCCAGGCCCTGCTCGTAGACCTCGGCGACGAGCTCGCTCTGCTGGTAGAGGCAGCGCGAAATCAGTCCGTTCGCCCGCTGCTCGCAGATCAGGCTCAGCAGCTGCCCGCGCGCCTGCAAGAGGAGGATCTCGGCCTCGGACACCGACTCCTCGATGCGATCCCCGGCGGCAGCACAGATCTTGTCGAATTCTTCGATGAGCGAGCTCGCACCCGGATCCGCACCGGCCCGCAGTGCCTCGACACGCGGGCGGTAGACCTCGTGCTGGTAGAGATTCTCGCGCAGCTTCATCGCCTCGTGGAAGAGGGAGCCCACGGCGAGATCGAAGAGCAAGCCCGTCCGTACGTCGCCATCTACCACCGGTGCAGCCGTACGAAACATTGCGTGGCAACGCTCCTTGAAGCGGAAGAGCACGCTCGACGACGTGTCCCCGACCAGATCCTGGACGGCCTGAAAACGCAGCTGGCCCCCACGGTGGCGGGCGACCAGCTCCGTCAGCGAGCGGTGGATGACCAGGAAGTCCCGAATGATCTCGACCATGCCCAGGGAGTTGCGGACCATCGACCCATTATACGCACCCCACTGCGCTCCACGAGCCGCCAGCCGCCGGCCCTTCGGGCTCGGGCTCCGCGACAAGGAGCGGGGCCACTCGCGGGATCAGTCCCACAATGCGAGACTGGAAGCCCCCTCTGACCCCTTGCGGAGCCCACGCCCAAAGCGATGACCGTCGAAGAGCCCAGGCAAGAGAGCGATCCGGCCAGCCCCTCCCGCTCGCGTCTGATCATGGGAATCGTTTTCGCAACCGTTCTGATCGACTTCATCGGCTTCAGCATCTTGATCCCGGTGCTTCCCGAGTACGCGGATCGCCTCGGCGCCAACGCGTTCGAGATCGCGCTGATCGTCGCCATCTACGCGCTGACGCAGCTGCTCTTCCTGCCGGCCTGGGGCTGGGCGTCCGATCGCTTCGGGCGCAGACCGGTCATCCTCGTCTCACTCTCGGGCACGGTGGCTTCTTTCATCCTGTTGGCATACGCGGAGGACATGGCGACCATCTACGTGTCGCGCATCCTCGGCGGCTTTTTCGCGGCCAGCATCGGCGCCGCACAGGCGGTGATCACGGACCTCACGGAGCCGTCGAAGCGCGCCGACGGCATGGGGAAGATCGGCGCCGCGCTCGGCATCGCCTTTGTGCTGGGGCCGGCGCTCGGTGGTCTGCTGGCCGGTGTGGGCCCCAAGGTGCCCTTCCACGCCGTGTCGGCCATCGCCTTCGTGAACCTCATCATGGCCTGGTTCTTCCTGCCCGAGACTCGACCGATCGACGAGGACACTCCGCGGCGCGGAGAGCTCCTGCACTCGTTGGTACCCACTCCAATCCGCATGCTGATGCAGGTGCACGATCGGCGAATCGGTCTCTACCTCTATCTCTGGTTCCACATCTATGTGGGCTTCGCTGCCGTCGAGGGCAGCTTTCCCCTCTACTTGCTGAAGCGTTACGAGGCGACCTCCCTCGACGTGGGCATCATCTTCGCGTGGATTGGGGTCTTTGTCGCCCTCACCCAGGGCATCCTCGTCGGCCGGCTGGCGCGGAGCATGAAAGAGGGTTCGATGGTGATCGTCGGGCTCGTCATCACCGCGATTGGGCTCGTCGCCATCACCGTCACGCCGAGCTATCACTGGCTATTCGTCGTCGGTCCAATCGTCGCGATTGGCAACGGCCTCGCGTTCCCGGCATTCACCAGCCTCTACTCACAGACCTGCGAGGCGCGCGACGCCGGCGAGCTGCTCGGACAGGGCAACTCCATGGGTGTCAGCGGACGTGTCGTCGGCGCCGTGACGGCCGGATGGGTGATGGATCGCTTCGGTCTCGACTCACCCTTCGTGGTAGCGGGAATCGTTATCTTCAGCGGCGCGATCATCTTTGGCGCCTTTCACTCGATCCTCGTCCCCGACCGGACCCTGGAGAGCGCCGCCCCCACTCCCGGCGCCGCCGACCCGGACGTCTGAGCCAACAACCCAAGCAGAAGCCCAAAGGCCCGGCTCGCCCGACCGTCAGCGCAGCGCGAAAGCGAATCGGGCGACGCCCGACCGACCGCCTACGCAGTTTCCTTTCGGAAGCGCGAGGTCGGTCTGGAAGGATTCGGCACCTCGCCGATCGCCTCGTTGGGGCGCTCGGAGACGCAGACCGCGCAGCCGATGCACTCCTTGGTGATCATCGAGGACATGGACATGCCTCGAAGTGCGCGCGGAGTTGCCGCTGCCTCTCGCTTCGAAGGGCCTGCGAATGGACGTTGGGGGCGAGGCAGGTTAGCCTACTTGCCGCCGATTCAGGCGCCCATCAGCGTTTTGACCCCTCGATCCCCCGAACGCAGGAATGGGATCCAACCAAGGACTTTGCATGAGCGAGATCGAACGCGAGAGCATGGAGGTCGACATCCTCTACGTCGGTGCTGGCCCCGCCAACCTGGCTTCCGCCTATCACCTGATGAAGCAGGTCGATGCCTATAACGAAACTGCCGCTGCAGAGGGCCGTGAGCCGATGGAGCCGCCCGTCGTTCTGGTGATCGAGAAGGCCGCGGGCATCGGAGACCACCAGCTCTCCGGTGCCGTCATCAACCCGATCGCGATTCGCGAGCTCATTCCTGACTTCGTTGAGCAGGGCTTTCCCACCGAGTATGTCTGCGACGACGCGCAGTTCATCTTCTTCGGGCGCAAGTTCACGCTGAAATCGCCGATCTGTCCACCGATGTTCCAGAAGAACGGCTACCACGTGGCGTCGCTGAGCAACGTCGTGAAATGGCTCGGCGGCCAGTGCGAGGAATTGGGAATCGAAATCTACCCAGGCTTCGCGGCCGTACAGATCCTGACCGAGGGTGACAAGATCATCGGCGTGCGGACCGGCGACATGGGGATCGACAAGGACGGCAACCACAAGCCCACCTTCCAGCCCGGCATGGACATCCTGGCCAAGGTGACGGTGCTTGGAGAGGGCGTGCGTGGCTCCCTCACCAAGCAGCTCGTCGAGCAGTTCGAGATGGACGGCCCGAACCCCCAGAGCTACAAGACGGGTATCAAGGAGATCTGGAGGGTCAAGCCGGAGAAGCATAAGCCCGGTCGCGTCATCCACGGCTCACTCTTCCCGGATGCCTTCAAGGCATTCGATGGCATGTGGCTCTACGACATGAAGGACAACCTCGTGTCGTTCGGCTACGTGACGGAGATCGCATCGGAGAATCCCAACAACGATGCACACTTGAAGGCACAGAAGTTCAAGACGACACCCTTCATGCGCAACCTGCTCGAGGGCGCCGAGCTCGTGCGCTACGGAGCCAAGTGCGTACCAGCGGGCGGCCTCTACTCGCAGCCGAAGCTCTACGCCAACGGTGCGCTGCTCGTGGGCGACGGCGCGAGCATGTTGAACATCATGTCCCTCGCCGGCATTCACATGGCGATCAAAACCGGCATGCTGGCCGCGGAGACCATCGTCGATGCACTCTCCAAGAACGACTTCAGCACCGTCACGCTCGGCGGCTACACCGAGCGCTACAAGAATAGCTGGGCGTACGAGGAGCATTTGCGGGCGCGAAACTGGGAGGGCTCCGTCGAGATCGGGCCGCTCTTCCTGATGGGCATCAACATGCCACTCATCCTACTCACCAAGGGACGCGGCCTGATCGAAAAGCTGAAGGTACATCCTCCGCACGAGGCGATGCGCAAGCTGTGGCAGCTACCTGCCAAGGAGCGCAAGAAGGAGGACTTCCAATTCGACGGGAAGCTCACCTTCAGCAAGGAACATCTGGTCGGGTTCAGCGGAACCGCCCACGAGGCCGACCAACCGCCGCACCTCAAAGTCGCTGACACCGACATCTGCGCAACCCTCTGCAGCGAGGAGTACGGCAACCCCTGCGAAAGCTTCTGCCCGGCCGCCGTATACGAAATGGTCGACGACACCAACAACCCCGGCCACAAGACGCTCTTCATTCACCACGAGAACTGCGTGCACTGCAAGACGTGCGATATCGCTGATCCGTACCAGATCATTACTTGGACGCCGCCCCAGGGCGGTGAGGGGCCCGACTACACACAGATGTAGTGCCGAGATGATCTACGATGAAGCCCGGCCCGAGCGCCCGGCCGGACTTCCGGCCGGGCGCTCGTCCGTCGAAGTAGAGCCCAAGCCTTCCACGCACAAGCACTCGGCGAGCAGGTTCAGGTCCGCATCGTCGCTGGCCACGCGCAGGGTGGCCACGACCTCGTCGAGCTCGAGCGAGAGCGGACGATCCGCATCGGTTCCCACCAGAGCACCCGCCTCGAGCGCGATCAATGCTCCGACGCGGCCGCGCACACTCAAGCCGCGGGGGGCGTCGGTCCAGCGCAGCCCCGCGCGCACACCGGGCACGAGCGGCGCCACCGCGATGGCGCCGCCACACGATCGCACCACGTCGAGATCGCGCTCACGCAGCGCCTCGACGACCGGCACAGGCATCTGATGCGAGACCAACACACGGGCCCCGCCGGGCTCGACTCGCGTCGCGCGCAGCTCCCCCCCGGCGCGTCCCATGAATGCACCGCCGCCCTTCGCTGCGGCGAATATCAGTCCCTCGCGTGGCATCGCGACGATGCCGGCCCGCAGCGAACCCTCGATCGCCAGCCCGAGAATCACCGCGTAGGGACCGCTGCCGTTTAGATAGCTGTGAAGCGTGCCGTCGATCGGATCGATGATGACGACGGCGTCGCCCTGCTCGGGGAAGCGCGCGGCACGCGGCGTATCCTCTTCGGCCGCCAACGCAACCTCGGGCCAGCGCTCGGCGAGCGTCTCCAGAAGCACATCCTGTGCCGCGGTATCTGCCTCGGTGAGCGCCTGCTTGACAGCGGTCTTCTCTGAAAGCTTCGGCTGGTTGCGTACGCGGCCCTCGAGAGCCCGTACTAGCACGGCCGCCCGCCGCACTGCCGGCGTCATCACGCTCACGAACTCTTGCGGATTCGGGGTGGCCTGCATGCGCTGGATTAGCTTCCGAGAGCCTCCGACGAACGGAGCGTCTGACGCAGTGAAGGCTAGCCAAGAGTTCGGGGCACGCTCGGACGAAGCAGCCCTTGCGTACGAAGATTCGGAGAAGCTGAGCCAGAAAACATGCCGAGGGTCATCGCGAAGAGTGGACGCCCCCGAACGCAGCTCCTGCCGCACACAGGTGGAGCGCGGAAACGTCGAGTCGCCCCCGAACGGCTCTCGGATTCCGCGCTCCGCCGTGTCGCGCCGGCCGGGCGCTGGCCCGGCCGGCAAACGGCTCGTTGCTCTGCGATCAGCTACAACCGCTCGTACTTCCGCAGTTGAGACATTTGTAGCAGGCACCGTTGCGGATCATGATCGTCCCGCAGTCCATGCAGGAAGGCGCGTCCGCCTGGTTGATGAAGCTCGATCCCGCAGCCGCCGGCCCCCCACCGGATCCCCCCGCCACGGCGCCGAGCGTCTGCACCGGCGCACTGCCCGATTCCGCCGAGACCTCTCCCGCCTCCACAGACGCTTCGGCCTCGATGAAGCGATTGCCGAGGTAGCGGAAAACGTAGTCCGTGATCGACTTCGCGATCGGAATCTCGCGGTTGTTGGTGAAGCCCGAGGGCTCGAATCGGGTGTGGCTGAACTTGTCCACCAACGCCTTGAGGGGCACCCCATATTGCAGCGAGATGGACGTCATCGTCGCGATGGTGTCCATCAGGCCGGAGATGGTGCTGCCCTCCTTCGCCATCTTGAGGAAGATCTCGCCGGGCGGGCCCTCGTCGTAGAGGCCGACTGTGAGATAGCCCTCGTGTCCCGCGATGGAGAATTTGTGGGTGAACGCCTGACGTTCGTCGGGCAGCTTGTGTCGGCGGGGACGATACTCGTCGAGCCGCGTGATGTTCGCATCGGCGTCCTTGCCCGAGTTGAGTGGCTGCGTGCGCTTGCTGCCGTCGCGGTAGATCGCCAGAGCCTTGAGGCCGAGCTTCCAGCCCTCCGAATACGCCTCCATCACATCATCGACGGTCGCATCCGGTGGCATATTGACCGTCTTGCTGATGGCGCCCGAGAGGAATGGCTGCACGGCACCCATCATGCGGATATGTCCCATCCACTCGATCGAGCGCGCACCATTCTGCGGCCGGAAAGCGCAGTCGAAGACCGAGAGGTCCTCGTCTCGCAGACCGGGCGCGCCCTCGATGGTCTCGTGCTCGTCCACGTGGGCGAGAATCGCCGCCTGCTCCTTCTCTGTGTAGCCGAGATGGCTGAGCGCCATCGGCACCGTATTGTTCACGAGCTTGAGAAAGCCACCCCCCACGAGCTTCTTGTATTTGACGAGTGCGATGTCCGGCTCGACGCCCGTGGTGTCGCAATCCATCATGAACGCGATCGTGCCGGTGGGGGCAAGTACGGTGACTTGAGCGTTCCGGTAGCCGTGCTTGCGTCCCTTCTCGAGAGCCTGGTCCCACGATTCGCGCGAAGCGGCCCACAGATCTGCCGGCACGGCCTGAGAGGGGACACCGCGCGCCGCCTCGCGATGCATCTCGATCACCTCGAGGAAGGATTTGCGATTCATGCGGTAGCGAGCAAAGGGCCGCATGGCCTCGGCAATTTCGGCACTGGTGAGATACGCCTGGGCGCACATCAGTGATGTAATCGCCGCCGCGAGGTTGCGCCCCTCATCGCTGTCGTAGGGCTTGCCCTCGGCCATCAAGAGCGCGCCAAGATTCGCATATCCCAGGCCCAGCGGACGGTAGAGGCGGCTGTTCTTCTCGATCAGCTTGGTGGGATAGGCCGCGAAGTCAACCAGGATTTCCTGGGCGAGGATCGTAATCGCCACTGCGCGCCGGAAGTCCTCCACCTGGAACTCGCCCGTCGTGTCCACGAAGGTCATGAGGTTCAGGCTGGCGAGGTTGCACGCCGTGTCATCGAGGAACATGTACTCCGCGCAGGGATTGCTCGAGTTGATGCGCCCCGAGGCCTTGACGGGATTCCAGTGGTTGATCGTTGTGTCGTACTGGATGCCCGGGTCGCCGCATAGGTGCGCGGCATCCGCCATCTCATTCAACAGCTCGCGCGCCTTGTGGGTCTCGATCACCTCGCCGGTGGTGACCGCATGGGTGTCCCACGAGCCGTTCGCCTCGGCGGAGCGCATGAACGCATCCGTGACGCGAACCGAATGGTTGGCGTTCTGGAAGAAGATCGAATCGTAGGCGCCACCGGGGACGTTGAAGCCTCCGTCGTAGCCAGCGTCGATCAGTGACCAGGCCTTCTTCTCCTCGTCGGCCTTGCAGTGGATGAAGTCCTTCACGTCGGGATGGTCGATGTTCAGGATCACCATCTTGGCTGCGCGCCGCGTCTTGCCGCCGGACTTGATGACACCGGCGAAGGCGTCGAAGCCGCGCATGAACGAGACTGGGCCGGAGGCCACGCCGCCGCCGGCGAGACCTTCGCGCGACGAGCGGATGGTCGAGATGTTGCTTCCCGTCCCCGAGCCACCCTTGAAGAGCAACGCCTCGGTCTTGGCCAGATCCATGATGGACGTCATCGTGTCTTCGACCGAATTGATGAAGCATGCGCTGGCTTGCTGCGGCGTGTCGGCCACACCCAGGTTGAACCAGACGGGACTGTTGAAGGCCATCTTCTGGTTGACGAGCAGGTGGCAGAGCTCGGCGGAGAAGGACTGCGCGTCCTCCGGCGTGGAGAAGTATCCGCCCTCGATCCCCCAGTCCTTGATGCGCCCGACAACGCGACCGATCAGTTGTTTGACGCTCTGCTCTCGGTCGGGTGTGCCGAGGTGACCCCGGAAGTACTTCGAGACCACCACGTTGGTGGCCAGCTGCGTCCACGCCTTCGGAATCTCGACGTCCGTCTGCTCGAAGACGGTCTCACCCATCTCGTTGCTGATGTTGGCGGTGCGCAGCTCCCACCCGACGGTGTCGAAGGGGTCTACGCCCAGCGTGGTGAAGTGACGCGCAATCGAGAGGCCGCCGCCTGTCGTGTCCTTGCTCGCTTTTCTTGCCTTGCTTGCGTTTCCTTGCTTGGTTGCGTTCCCTTCGCTGCTTCCGTTCCCTTCGCTGCTTCCGTTGCTTCCAGTCGTGCCAATTCCTTTGATCTCGTCCTTCACACTCCGACTCCCTGTCCTTGTCGGTGCGATTCTACGCCGCGAGAATCGTGTCACACGCTTCCGTCGTGTCCCGGCCGGGATCGTTGCCCTCGACTCCATCCGTCCCCTGGCCGCAGCGCGGGGGCGGCGGTGAAGAGCCCAGCTCCCCACGGGCGCTCCGAGCCTCTCGCTCGCTGCGAGTGCTCGATTCGTCCCAGGAACCAGTCATCACTCCCTTCACCACTTTCTTGTTCTTGGCCCTTTTCTTGACCTTGTTCTTGGTCTCGTTCTTGGCCTTGGCCATCCCCTTCGCCCCTGCTCGCCTTGTACTCACCTTCTGTTGTCTCTTGTCTCGTGTCTTGTGTCTTGTGTCTTGCTCTTGGGCGATTGGCTCTGGGTGATTGGCTCTTCGTCGAGGCATCGTCCGCGGTTCCGTTTCACGCCCAATCATGCGTCCCACGAGCGCTTTTCGTACCGGTTTGGTTGTTTTTCTCGCTCTTTTGTCCGGTTTGTCCGTTTTCCGACTGGCGAATGCGTTGCCTGCAATCCGGGCCACCCGATCCGGGGCTCTGCTGCGCTTCCACGCCCCCTCCCCGAAGGCAGGCAAGCTGGAGCGACTCGCATCAACCCGCATCAAGCCAAATCAACCCGGATGAACCCGGTCAGGACAGATGAGAGGGGCGCCGGTCCCCCCGGCGCCCCCGAACCAAAGCCGGATCCTCCGTCCCGGACTCGAGCTCGCGCTCCCCCTCGCAACCGCCAAGTTGCGACCCCCCCAGGCTACAGGGGGAACATCACATCCCCGTTCGCTCAAAATGCTGCGTGGGCTTCGTGCCGTCAACAAGAATTCCACAAAATATTGGGGATCAGCGTTTGATCGACCACAACCCCTTGTACCCGAATGAAAAACGAAATTCCGCACATTGGCCTGCGTTCCCGAGCCGACCCGCAGAATCGCGACCCCGACGCCCGGAGATTCACGTAAGTACTCGTCTTGAAAGGGATGATGGAAGCGGGCGAGGTGTGCCCGGGTTAACCCTGAGGGGCCCGCAGAAGATCCCTCAGTCGGGTAGCCCGGTAAACCGGATGCCGAGGCCCTCGGGCAGCTTGTAGCGCATGTTCATACCGATCAGCAGCGCGGTGATCTCCTCGACGATGCGCGCATTCGAGAGCGGCCCGCCGTCGATGGCGCGCAGGCCGGGCACGAGCGGACACAGCTGCATGACCTTCTCGCGCGGCGCCTTGGCGCCGGAGACGATCACATCACACTCCACCGGATGGTCGAGGTCCTGCAGGCGGTGGGCGGAGACATTCTGAAAGGCCGAGACCACTTCCACTCCCTTGGGCACCAGTGATTTCACCAGTTCCGCCGCCGAGCCCTGCCAGATGCCCAGCGTCCGCGCCGCACCATCCCCGACCGCAGTGGCCAGCGGCACGGCCATCGAGATCAGGATCTGGCCCTCGGCCAGCGCATCGCGCAGGCCCTTCACGGTACTGGCCGTGTGCTCGAAGGGCACCGAGAGGATCACGATCGGCGCCTTGGCGGTGGCCTCGGCGTTCAGGGAGCCACTCACATCGGCGTCCGACACCTTCTGCCGCACCTCGTCTGCGGCGGTCACGGCGCGATCGGCCTTGCGGGAGCCGATCACGACCTTTCTTCCGGCCCGGGCAAAACGCAGGGCGAGCCCCAATCCCTGGTCCCCGGTGCCTCCCAGAATCGCGATGGCGTCGTCGTTTCCGTTCGTCATGGGAGGCGGAGACTAGCCCTCCTGTTGGAGCTGGGCCCGCGCGATCGACCCAGCTGAGGACTACTCGATCGGCGTCCGGTCGCCGAGCTCACGCAGGCGGTCGAAGGCGTAGATGCCCGTATCATGGCCGTCGCTCCATTGGATCTGGATCGCGTAGCGACCGACGGCATTGATCCGCGTCGGGTGCACATCGTCGGGCACGCTGGCCGGGTTCAGCCGGTACTCCCCCGTCCACTCGTCCACGCACTGCGCGCACGCACACGCCAGCCGCAGATCGCGCACCGCATAGCGGCTCTCCACGCCGTCGTTCCAGCGGATCGCGAGCTCGTGTGGCCCCGCCTGACGAATCTCACTCGGCGTGGTGGCCGCGGTATTGCTCACGCCCAAGAGGATAGGCCGGGGCCTCGCGGCAGGCGATCGAGAAACTCGCCGAGCAGTGCGTTGAACTCGTCGGCGCGCTCCAGGTTGACGACGTGACCGGCGCCCTCGAGCAGCTCGAGCTGAGCATGCGGAGCCGCCGCGGCGAAAGTCTGCGCCGCCGCCAGCGAGGGCGCGTCCGCGGTGCCGGCGACGAGCAGCATGGGGCAGCCCAGGGCGGCCACTCGCGGGGCCAGGGCGGCCGCAGTCGGCAGCTCGCGGAGCGCGCCACGCAGCAGCGCCGCAAGCGCGTGGGGCGGATGCTCGAGGAATCCCTGGCGCACCCAGCTCGCCGCCGCCGGATCCATACGCTCGGCGCCCCAGACGAACCGCTCGCCCGCCGCCTCGAGCCCCTCGCGCTCGATGGCCTGCGCGAAGGCTTCGGCGCTGGCGCCGATGCTTCCGACCTCTCCGCCGCCGCCGGGCGGCGAGGCCAGCACCAGAGCACGCACACGCGTCGGCCAAGCGAGCGCCCAATGCAGGACCGTGGCCGCGCCCAACGAGAGCCCGCCGGCCACCACCGGCTCGCCGATGCCCTGGGTGTCGAGCACGCGCTCGGCGTCCGCGACCAGAGCGTCGAGCCCGTAGCCACCCGCTTCCGGGGGCGCCTCGCTGCGCGCGTGGCCCCGGGCGTCGTAGTGGATGATCCGATAGCGATCCCGGAGCGCCCGGACCTGAGGTCGAAAGTTGCGCGCGCTGCCCGCCAGGCCATGGACCAGGAGCAGCGGCGGGCCCTGGCCCGCACTCTCCACATGAAGCTTCGGTAGCATCGTGTTTTCGCCCACTCAGCAATCTGCGCAAGCTCGGACGCAGCCCCAGTGTGGCGGATGCAATGACGGCGGCGCGCAGCAAGCAGATCGTGACCGTACTGCCCCGCGTCGGCAAGGACGAGGACGGGGAGTTGAGCCTCTTCCTGCCCGCTGAAGCCGACTACGACATCGTGAAGACGTCGCTGGCCGCGCTGCGCGAGTAGCCCACAAAGGCGATACTCTGGTGCCATGACGATGGATTCTGGCGAGCTCGAACGTGCTGCCGCAGTCGCGGAGCGCGCCTGCGAACGTGCCCGCAAGGAGATTCTGCCACGCTTCCGCTGCGTGGATGTGGAGTTCAAGCAGGACGGCTCCCCAGTCACCGAGGCAGACCGTGCCGCCGAGCGCGCCATTCGCGAGACACTGCGCGACGCCTACCCGGATTACGGCCTGCTCGGCGAGGAGTACGGGGCCGAGGACGCGGCCTCGCCCGATGCGCCGCGCTGGATCATCGATCCGATCGACGGAACGATCTCGTTCTCGCGCGGCATTCCGCTCTTCGGCACCCTGATCGCGCTGATGGTGGAAGCTGAGCCAGTCGTCGGTGTGATCGACCTGCCGGTGCTCGGCGAGCGCTACGTGGGCTGGAAGGGCGGCGGCTGCCGGCGCAACGGCGAGCGGGTCCGGGCCTCGCAGGTGACTGATCTGCGTCGTTGCCTGGTCTCGACGGGCGACCCGATCTGCTTCGAGTTCGCCGGTCGGCGCGACGTCTTCGAGCGCATCACGCGCGAGGTCCCACTCGTGCGGGGCTATACGGATTGCTTCGGCCACGCGATGGTGCTGACGGGTGCCCTCGACGCCATGGTGGATGCCGACCTCAATCCGTGGGATGCAGCGGCCACCCAGCTCCTGGCCGTGGAGTCCGGTGGCGCCTGCGTGAGCCGCCATCGCGAGGGCGGGAAAGTCGATCTGATATTCGGCAGCCCGGCGCTGGTCGAGCAGCTGGCCGCCTTCTTCGAGACATGATGAGTGCGCACTGAAACGAGCAGACCACCCACGGCACCTGAATACAAGAGGACCGACTCCGATGAGCGCGACCGCCTTTCCCTCCATCGACGACGCCAAGCGCCTGCTCGCAAGCGCCACCGACCTGCTCGAGAAGTCCATCGGCGCGGCCAAGCAGCTGACCGACAACGGGCGTCTGATCAACGACCACCAGGTCACCACCGAGCGCATCGCCTACGCGGCCACCGAGGCCGTCGCGGCCCACGAACTCGTCAACGCCCACGAGGCCATCATCGCAGACGGCCGAAGCAACGAGATCCTGGATCTGACCGCTGTCGGCGGCGTTGGCGCCTTGGTCTCGACGTTGCGCTCGCGTCTGTCGGATGCCGTCGACGACCTCGGCCTGGGTGATGATGCGGTGGAAAGTGCGTTCCCGGCCGAGATGCGTCAGCTGCTGCGCGCCGCCACCAGCGAGGCCCTCTACCGCAAGGTCGGCGCCCACGCGGCCGAAACGCGAGGCGCCAACCACTACCCCCTGGACGAAATGCACGAGCAGGTACGCGACCAGGTACGCGAGTTCGCGATGAACGAGGTTGCGCCGCACGCCGAGCACATCCATCGCAGCGACGACCTCGTACCCGAGAGCTTCATTCGCAGCATGGCCGAGCTCGGATTCTTCGGTCTCAGTGTTCCCGAGGAGTACGGCGGCGTCGAGATGGGGAACCTGGCGATGATCCTCACCACGGAGGAGCTCTCGCGCGCATCCCTCGCCGCGGCGGGCTCATTGATCACCCGGCCCGAGATCCTCGCAAAGGCGCTGATGAGCGGTGGCACCGAGGAGCAGCGCCGCGAGTGGCTACCGCAGCTGGCGTCGGGCGAGGTAATGGTAGGCATCGCGGTCACCGAGCCAGACATCGGCAGCAACGTGGCCGGCGCGAAGTGCCGCGCGGAACGCGCGACGGTGGACGGCGAGGAAGGCTGGTTGATCAACGGCCCGAAGGCCTGGTGCACCTTCGCCGGGCGCGCCAATGTGCTCGCCGTCCTGTGTCGAACGAATCCGGATATGTCGCTCGGGCGCAAAGGGCTCTCACTCTTCATCGTCCCCAAGGAGTCCTTCACCGGGCACGAATTCGAGGCCGTGCAGCAAAGTGGCGGCAAGCTGGCTGGCAAGGCCGACGCGACGCCCGGCTACCGCGGAATGCACTCCTTCACCCTGCAGTTCGAGAACTATTTCGTTCCGGCCGCGAACCTGGTGGGCGGTGAAGCCGGCGAAGGTCGTGGCTTCAATCTGCAGATGGCGGGCTTCGCGGCCGGCCGGCTGCAGACCGGAGGACGCGCGTGCGGACTCTCGCAGGCGGCACTGGAGGAGACGGCAAAGTACGTGGTGGATCGCATCCAATTCGATCGGCCGATCTCCGAGTTCCAGCTGACCCAGTACACGCTCGGCCGCATCGCGGCGCGACTGGCCGGTGCACGCGCCATCACCTATGCGGCCGCGCATGCGTTCGACGAGGATGAGCGCGCCGCTGCGCCGCTGGCCGCCCAGGCGAAGCTTCTGGCCTGCGACGTGGCCGTCGAGGTTACCCAGCAGGGCCAGCTGATGCACGGCGGCTGGGGGTACGCCGAGGAGTATCCAATCAGCCGCTACGTGGTGGATGCCACGGTGCTGCCGATCTTCGAGGGCGTGAAGCCGATCCTCGAGCTGGCGGTGATTGGACGGGCGGTGCTCGCGGCATAGAAGCTGGCGAGGCGCCGGTGCCGGGCCTTCATTCGTCCAGCAAGAATGCACTCTGCACGTCGATCATGGGCTCGACGTCGGCTGTGCCCGCCATTTCGCGGCAAGAGTGCATGGCCAGCATCGGATTGCCGACGTCCACCGTGCGGATGCCGACGCGCGCAGCGGTGATCGGGCCGATCGTCGACCCACACGCCAGATCGCTGCGGCTCACGAAGTACTGTGGCTCGACATCGACGCTGCGACACAGCGATTCGAAATAGCCAGCGCTCTCTGCATCCGATGCGTAGGCCTGATTCGCGTTGACCTTGATGACTGGGCCCTTGCCCACCACCGGATGGTGGCCCGACTCGTGCTTGTCCGAGTAGTTGGGGTGTACGGCGTGCGCCATGTCGACGGAGAGCAGCATCGAGGCCGCGACCGCGCGGGCGAGCCCCTGCGGCTCACCGCCCTTGAAGCCCGATACCACGCGCTCGAGCAGGTCGACCAGGAAGCTTCCGCCGGCACCCTGTGCGCTGCGGCTCCCCACCTCCTCGTGGTCGTAGAGCACGA
>JAFDDH010000320.1 GCA_019310975.1 Deltaproteobacteria bacterium
ACTCGGCCAGCACACCGAGGAGGTTCTGCTCAACGTGCTCGGCTGGGAGTGGGATCACATCAACGAGCTGCGCGAGAACGAGGTCATCTGAGCCGCACTCGTACCACTATTCGCACGATCGTCCGGCCCTCACCGGCAGCGCGATGAGCCGAATCCGGCGATCGACGCGACCGGGGTACCTGGCAGAGGGTACCTGGCCTCAGACAGGATCTGCTAGGCGATGCGAGAGCTGTCCAACGTGAGGCCACAGCTCGGCTGAACGGACCTTCTAAGCCCCCGGAATCGACACTCCGCCGGTATCGCGCCCGGCGCGGAGGATCGTGCCGGGTGTCTTGCCCGTGAAGGATTGGCCGCGGACGATCTCGACACCGTTGACGAGCACATGGTCGATCCCGATCGCATCGGCGTAGAGGCGACCCGCATCGGCTGGCAGATCGAAGCGCGTGTAGGTCTCGCCGCACTCGATCGTGTTGGGGTCGAATACGACGACGTCGGCGTACCAGCGGACCCGTAGCTGTCCCCGCTCCTTCAGCCCGTAGAGCTTCGCGGGCACGTCGGTGAGCTGGCGGATGGCCTCCTCCAGATCGAGCAGCTGACGCTTTCGTACGCCGTTACCGAGCACCTGTGTCGAGAACGCGAACGTGTCGATCATGTCGAGATGCGCGCCTGCATCGGACGCGCCGATGACCGCGCGATCGTCCTGCCAGACCTTCGCGCGCAGCGCCCAACTGGCCTCGTCATCGCCGAACTTGGGAGGCATATACGACGTGCGGAGACCGTCCTCGAGCGCGATGTCGATCATCGTGTCGAAATCGGACTTGCCGAGCTCCTGCGCGATGTCGCCGACTCGCCGGCCGAGATAGGACTCGTTCGCCTTGGAAAATGTCTGATCTACAGTCAGGTTTCCCCACACCGCCAGCGCACGGATTAGTCCGGACTTCTCGGATTGCGCGCTCTCGTCGAGCTGCGCGCGATAAGCCGGATCGCGCAAGCGCTCCATGCGCTCCTCGACACCGAGCTTGAACAGATCCGCCCACCCCCAGAGCGCATCGAAGACGAAGCCAGCATGGAGATTGATTCGAACGGTCATCGGCTGCGGGACCGTCAGGGCCACCACCACTGCACCGCGCTCGCGCGCGTAGTCGCTTGCATGGAGCTGGTTGTCCACGAGCTCTTCGTTCGCCGCGGCCGGCGCGAGCACGTTCCAGTTGACGGGCCGGCCCGCGGCCAGTGAGAGATCAGTCATGAGCTGCTTCTCCGACTCGCCGAAGGCGGTGGCGCCGGGCAGGAACTCGATGCTCGTGCCGGGGAAGTCGCGCACCACCGCGGCGAGGGCGATCAGCTCATCCCGACTCGCGTGGCGTGAGGGGACCGGCTGTCCATCGCCGTCATTATGCGTCGCCGACTGGGTGCTGGAGAAGCCCATCCCGCCGGCCGCGAGAGATTCGCGCAGAAGCTCGATCATCTCCGTCAGCTCTTCCTCGCTGGCCACGTGGCCCACAGCTCGCTCGCCCATCACGACGCGACGCAGGGCCGAGTGGCCCACCATGAAGCCGGCGTTGACCGCGAGCTTGCCCTCGAGTGCGCCGAGGTACTCGGCGAACGAACGCCAGCTCCACGGCACACCCGCCTGCAGACTCTCGAGGGGCATCCCCTCGACCCGCGCCAGCATCCGCATCAGATAGTCGCCGGCCTCGGGAACGAGGGGTGCGATGCTGAACCCGCAGTTGCCCGCCATGACACTCGTTACGCCGTGGAAGGAAGACGGGCTGAGCGTCGGATCCCAGAACACCTGCGCGTCGTAGTGTGTGTGCACGTCGACAAACCCGGGACAGACGATCCGATCGCGGGCGTCGATGGTCTGCTTCGCGGGCTCGCCGATCCCGCCTCGCTCTTCGATCGCGACGATCCGGCCATCGCGGATTCCGACGTCGGCCGGCCGAGCGGGCGCGCCACTGCCGTCCACCAGTGTCCCGCCCTCGATCAGTACGTCCAGCATTCTAGACTCCTCTCGTTCGAAGGTGCAGCGCGGCTCACGAGGTGACAGCGGTCGGCTCGGGAAGCCGGTAGACCCTCGCCGCATTCTCGTACAGGATCTTTCTCTGGAGTGCCTCGGGAAATCCACCGAGGCTCGCCTGCACCTGGTCCTGAATTCCGGGGTAGAGACACGTGGGATGCGGGAAGTCCGTCTCGAACATCACGTTGTCCTCCGGAAGCTTCTGGATCGCGTCGGCCGCGTCGGTCTCGAACCAATAGGACGCATAGATCTGGCGTGCGAAGTACTCTCGCGGTCTCAGCTCGAGTCGCGTCACCTGATTCTGATCCATCTGATACTCGCAGAAATCGAGCAGGAAGGGGATCCAGCCGAGTCCGCTCTCCACCGATACGAAGCGGAGAGACGGAAAGCGGTCCAGCAGCCCGCTGAAGATCAGGTTCGCGACGCAGCGTACGTTGCCGATGAACGCCAGCGACGACATCGTGGCCAGATCCGTACCCGGCGGCCCCCCACCCCAGGGCGCGCCCGCGAAGTGCCCGCCTCCGATGTGGAAATTGATCGGCAGGCCGCGTTCCTGCGCTGCGCCGAAGAGCGGCTCCCAGTGACGATCGCCGAGGCTCGGCAGGCCCCAGGTCTCCGGTGCGTCGGTCAGGATGACGCCGGTGAGCCCTAGCTCCTCGTGGCAGCGGGCCAGCTCCTTCACCGCGAGGTCGATGTCCCAGAAGGGCAGCACGGCCTGCGGGTAGAGGCGCTGCTCACCCGCGGATTGCAGCTCGGCGACACCGTCATTGTACGCATAGCTGCAGAAGTTGCGGAGCTCGACGTCGGTCACGCGCATGATCATGCTGCCGGCGAACCCCAGCACATTCGGGTAGACGATCTGCACCGAGAGCCCGTGCTCATCCATGAGTTCGAGGCGCTCCTTCGGGTGGGTCGCTGCCGGATGCATCTCCTCGAAGGTGTCGAGCGACATCGTTCCCAGCGTCTTGCCCCCGTCCTTCCGAATGACGCAGAAGCCGGGTGGGCCCAGGAAGACGTCCTCGTCCACGATCCATCGCTCGTGACCCGCGTCGTCGACCACGACGCGCGGTGCGCGATCCCGATAGCGAGCTGGACTCCGACGCGTCCAGAAGTCGCGAGGCTCGGTGAAGTGACTGTCGACGTCGATGATGGGCATCGCGCTGAGCGGTGTCTCCATGCTCTGGTACTCCCTTTCGAGATCCCGCTCGGGATGGGCGCTCGCTCGCACCCAGGGCTGGGAGAGGATGCTACGCCATCGTGATCCTCGGGACACAGGCAAGATCTCGCCCGTCGCATTGGCACGCAGCGCGCAACCCGTATCGGCACCGAAGGTTGAAGAATGCGGGATGAGCTCGCGTTCCACGGCGGCGGCGGAAGGGCCGCGCAGTTTCGTGATTACGCGGGGCTGGATGCTCTAGCGCAGCGAGAGGCGTTCATCGTCGTCGATCCCGATTGGGCTAGATGAGAACGCCCTTTCCAAGCAATCGAGAACGCGTTGTTGCGTGCTCCGACGGTGAGTAGGCGCAGGCCGCCGAATGCCACCTCGATCTCCAGGATTCCAGCGTACCGCACGAAGCGCAGCCTGCTACCGTCGGGAAGGACACACCCATGAGCTGGCCGAAGATCCGGACCAGCAATTGCGTTCGGTACTCACCAGACATTTCGCTCGAGTCGAGCCCCACGTGAAGGTCGGATCGAAAGCCCGCCCGTGGAGACCGAGCGCCGCACGTGGGGTTGACCCGTGATCGTGTTTGCCGCTTTCTATATCGATATTCCGAGTGGCGTCCGGGACCGGATTCGAAAGCGCGTCCCGATCGAACCGATCAAACGCCCGCACCAATTGACGGCGATGATGCTCGAATCAGCCCGGCTCTTTCATCCGGGCTGCCGCACGGTTGTCTTGAGCGATCGACACACGAAGTTCAACCCACGAGCATCTCCGTTCCTGAAGCCGTTTCACCCAGACACCGAGATCATCCGCTTCGAGCTCGACCAGACCCGGCCGATGCTGGCCCGGAGCACGGCTTGGCTCGAGTTTCTGCGCCAGGCCGACACCCACGTCGTATTCGTCGATTCGGACATCTTGTTCAATGCCAACCTCGACGACGTGTTCGAGTGGAACTTCGACGTGGCCCTGACGTATCGCGATCAAGAACACTGGCCCATCAACAGC
>JAFDDH010000120.1 GCA_019310975.1 Deltaproteobacteria bacterium
TGCTCCTCTGTGGCATCGCGCTCGGAGCCCATGCCTGGAAGGGTGGGCCCGGTGGTGTGATGTCGATCAAGGAGGCGCTCGAGATTGCCGAGATCGGCGACTACCTCGTCGTGGAGGGCATTGTCGACAGCCGGCTCGTCAAGAACAACGAGCTCTTCATGATTCACGACGACACGGGATCGATGGTCGTGCTCATCCCCGAATACCTGCGCCGCGACAAGGGCACGCCCGTTGCTGGCGAGCGCATCCGCGTGTCCGGCAAATTCGACCGGAAGAAGCTGCAGCGCGACAAGCAGGGCCTGCGCGCCGTCTCATTGCATCGTCTGGGCCAGCCGACGGGGCATGCCGGCGAGGCGCCGGACGCTTCCGCCACGACGCCGGTTCCGACGAGAAGTGTGCCGCCCGCCGCCCCCAAGGCGAGCGATAGCCGGCCCAGTGTCTACCGCCCGACGGCGACCGAGGGCTTCAAGGTTCTTGCGCAGGCGGCCCGCGAGGCGCTCGACTCGGCCAAGAAGGAGCAGATGGCCGCGAATCAGGCCTATGCAAAGGCCCTCTATGCGTCGGGCAGCCCCAGCGCAGTGGACGCCGCGATCACCGCCCGCAACGAGGCCGCCGAGCAGCGCGTTCTCGGTGCCCGCGATCGCATCGCGGATCTCATCGACCAGGGGCGTGCCGAAGGCGTCGACAAGAACGTCCTCGACATGTACGAGCAGATGACCCTCGGGCACTAGCCACGATTGATCCGGGCTAGCCACGGCACGGGGACAGACGCGGACGCGCCCAGATCTAGACGATGCGCGAAGTGTGGCCCTTCCAGTAGCGGTCCTTCAGCAGCCGTTTGTAGAGCTTTCCGGTCGGGTGGCGCGGCAGATCGGCCTCGAAGTCGATGCTGCGTGGGCACTTCATGTGGGAGAGCTGCTGCCGGCAGAAGTCCAGCAATTCCCGCTCGAGCTCGGGCCCGGCATTCGCCATGTCGACCGGCTCGACGACGGCCTTCACCTCCTCGCCGAAGTCCTCGTTGGGTATGCCGAGAACGGCCACGTCGTGCACCTTGGGATGGGTAATCAAGACGTTCTCCGCCTCCTGAGGGTAGATGTTCACGCCACCCGAGATGATCATGTGCGCCTTGCGGTCCGTGAGATAGAGCCAGCCCTCCCCGTCCAGGTAGCCCACATCGCCGAGCGTCGTGTAGCCCTCCTTGCTGCGTGATGCCGCCGTCTTCTCCGGTGATTTGTGGTACTCGTACTCGACATTGCTCTCGAAGTAGATATTGCCGATCTCGCCCGACGGCTGCTCTTTCCCCTCGTCGTCGAGTATGTGGAGCTTGGCAGTGAGCCCCCGACCCACCGAGCCCTTGTGCTCCATCCACTCCTCACTATTGATCATGCAGAAACCGTTGCCCTCGGTGCCCGCGTAATACTCGTAGATGACGGGACCCCACCAGTCGATCATCTGCTGCTTGACGGGGATGGGACAGGGGGCGGCGGCGTGGATTGCAACCTGCAGGCTCGACATGTCGTAGCGGGCGCGATCCGACTCGGGCAGCTTGAGCATGCGCACGAACATGGTCGGGACCCATTGGCTATGCGTGATTCGGTATTTCTCGATCAAGCGCAATGCGTCGATGGCATCGAAGTGCTCCATTACGATGCATGTCGAGCCTGCCCGCTGGAAGGCCATGTTGAAGGCGAGTGGTGCGGCGTGGTAGAGCGGCGCGGGTGAGAGGTAGATGCTCTTCTCGTCGGCCTTGTACATGCCGGTGAGGAGGGCGATGAGTGCCGGCGCAGTGCCGGCGGGCTTGCCCGTCAGCGGATGCTTCACGCCCTTGGGCCGGCCCGTGGTGCCCGAGGAGTAGAGCATCTGCGCGCCCTCGAGCTCCTCGGCGAGGGGTTCGGCGGGCTGAGCGGCCACCTCCTCCTGCCACGATGCCCAGCCCGGTGCGTGCTCACCCACCATGTAGCGAGCTTCCACGGCGGGGCAGAGATCAGTCAGCGCCAGGGCGAGGTCGGTCATCTGCTGCGAGGTGATGAAGACCTTGGCGTCGCAGTCGTTCACGATGTACTCGACCTCGGGTGGCGTGAGGCGCGAGCTGATCGCTGTGAAATAGAGGCCCGATCGCTGGGCGGCCCAGCAGAGCTCGAAGAAGTGGGCGTTGTTCTCCATGCAGAAGGCGATGTGATCGCCCGGGCGCAGTCCCAGTGACCAGAGCAGCTGAGCGGCCCGATTGGATCGATCGTTCAGCTGGCCGTAGCTGACGCTCTCGCCACTCTCTGCCATCACATAGGCGAGCTTGTCGGGATCCTTCTGGGCATGAACCGCGGGGTACATGGGCGTCTCCTCGTCTGGCCGGGAACAGGCCTCTCAATGCTAACTCCGTGCGAGCCGCAAGTAAGCCCGCCCGTAGTACACCCATCCGAATGCGTCTGCCGCAGCCATTGCTGGGTGAAGCACGCCTCGCGTCATCGATGGACGGCTGATCGTCTCGATCGCCCAGGCGGCGCTGCTTCTCGAGCCTTGGACGCTCAGTTCAGATCCGCGTCTCGCGTGAACCGATAGCCCCCGACGCCGGCTGCCAGCTCGGCGCCCGATCGGCTCAGCTGGAAGACCACCGGATCCCCCGTGAAGCTGCCCCGTACTCTCACCGAGCTGCTGCCCGTGCGGCGGCTCGCGGTGGTCGCCTCCGCGTTGCCGCCCCACTCCCAGCTTCCAGCGACGAAGGCTTTGAATCGTGCGCGATCCCTGAAGACCAGCAATAGGTCGGTCTCCTGCAGACCGAGTCCGACACCGGCCTCGATCCTGGTCATGCGCATGAAGGTTCGCTTGCCCGTCGTGCGGTCTACCGCCAGCCCATAGGCGTTGCCGGTGCCGAGGAATACGATCTTCGCGTCGAAGCTGCTGAAGGTCGCATAGCCGGCTGACTCGTGGACGAGATTCTGTGCAGCGGGCCGGTGGGTGTAGGCTTCCTCCAGGATGTGGACCTGGGCACGACGGATGTAGGAACGCTTCTCCTCGCTGGACTCGCCCTCGGGCTGTGCACATCCCGCGAACGCCAGGATCGCGACCAGGAGCCAGCCACCCGCACGGGCTGTGGGCCGGGGGAAGGCTCGCTCTTTCGGGATTGGCCGCACGGCGTGACTCCTGGGTGTCACGGGAGGATAGACCGGTCCAGCATGCATTCGCTCGATAGGGCCTGTGCCGCGCTCGGCGACTCGCTGGGCGGCGGTCGCGGTATGATGTTGGCCAGGAGGCGCTGTGGAAGTAGTCGGCTCGATCTTCGCATGGATCGGCGAGAGCGAAGCGGTGCTCTCGGGAATCGCGGCCACCATCGTGATCCTGGGCGTCCTCTATGCACCGCTGCGCAGGCTGCTTGGCCGCTCCCACGTCTCGGATCCCGCGGCCCCCCCGTCGCCACCGCCCGCCGAGATCGCGCACGAGCTCCACGCCGACAGCCCCTCCATCGCCGTGATGCCCTTTGCCAATCTCTCCGCCGAGGCAGAGCAGGAGTTCCTCGCGGACGGACTCACCGAGGACATCATCCTCGGTCTGTCGCGGGTCAAACAGCTCTTCGTCATCGCGCGCAATACCTGCTTCACCTACAAAGGCAGGACCCCGGACGCGCAGGTCGTCTCGCAGGAGCTCGGTGTGCGCTACGTGCTCGAGGGCAGTGTGCGCAGGACCGGCGACCGGATCCGCGTGACCGCACAGCTGGTGGACGCGCGCACGCGCACACAGAAATGGGCCGAGCACTTCGACCGCAAGCTCGAGGAGATCCTCGAGGTCGACGACGAGGTCACCGAGGCGATCGTGGCCGCCCTGCAGCCGGCGCTGCGCCGCGCCGAGGCCGAGCATGCACGCCGCGCCGCGCCCGAGGACCTGACTGCGTGGGCGCTCGTGAATCGGGCGTGGGTCGCGGTGCAGAGCGATCTCGGGAACGTCCAGGCTGCCGAGGAGGCGATCCGCGCCTGCGTGGATGCATTGGAGCTCGATCCCGATTACGCGCTCGCCCACGCGGTACTCGCGCACGCGAAGTCGCTTCTCTTCCACCAGCCGCAACCCATTGACACCCGCGCCGAGGCCCTGGCCTCGATTCGGCAGGCTCTCGAGCTCGACGCCGATGATCCGCTGGTGCACCATTGCCATGCGGCCCTATTGGGCAATCTCGGCCGGACCGATGACGCCATCCGGGCCTGGGAGCGCGCCATCGAGCTCGATCCCAACAATGCGGGTGCACGGGCCGGTCTCGGCATCGCGAGTATCTTCAAGCGCCGGGCCGACGAGTCGCTCGAGCTGATCGATGCAGCGCTCTGCCGCTCGCCCGCGGATCCGCTTCAATATCATTGGCTCGGCAATCGCGCGCTGGCGCTGATGCTGACGGGTCACGTCGAGGAGGCGGTGGACGTCGCGCAGGCCTCCCTGCAGCGCAAGCCCTCGCGTCTCGCCTATGCGGTGCTCGCGACCGCGCTGGCGCATGAGGATCGGCTAGAGGAAGCCGGGCAGGCCTACGCGGAGCTCGCTGAGCGCTCTCCGGGCCTGGCCGCGGACGACTTCGCCCAAATGGCCGGTGCGCTCGCCCCTGACCCCGAGTGGCGGGAGGTCGTCCGCCAGGCACTTCTGCGTGCCGCGGAAGCGGCCGACCAGGCCAATCACGCATGAAGCCGACCGAAACGACATGGCCCCTATGCAGAACCGGAATCCGGTAAGATCGAGGTTCCGCCGCCATCCACGCAAGGGGATCAGCATGAAATTGGCCCGCCGACTCACACTTCTCGCACTGCTCGTTCTTCCGCTCGCGACGCCCGCAGGGGCCGACGAAGAGGACGCTGGGGCCACACTCAAGCAGCGTCTTTCAGCTGGCGACCGCACCGAGGCCGACAAGCAGCGTGATGCCGGACGCAAGCCCTCCCTTGTCCTCGCATTCGTCGGTGTCGAGCCGGGCATGACGGTCGTCGATCTGATCGCCGCCGGTGGGTACTACACCGAGGTGCTGGCGGTGGCAGTGGGCAGCAAGGGCCAGGTGTATGCCCAGAATCCTCCGCGCGTACTGCAGTATCGCGAGGGTGCGAACGACAAGGCGATGACGAAGCGTCTGGAGGGCAACCGCCTGCCGAACGTGAAGCGTCTCGACCAGAGCCTCGGCGCGGTCGAGCTGGCCCCGGGCTCGGTGGACCTGGCCTTTACGGCACTGAACTTTCACGACATCTACAACACAAGCGGAAGCGAGGTCGCACAGAGCTTCCTGAAACAGGTATCCGCACTGCTCAAGTCAGGCGGTGTGCTCGTCCTGATCGATCACTCGGGAGGGGCCGAGAATGACAACGCGAAGCTCCACAGGATCGAAGAGGTGAAGGTCCTGGAAGCGGTCGAGCGGGCCGGCTTCGAGGTGGTCGCCACCAGTGACCTGCTGCGCAACCCCGCGGACGATCGCTCGCTCGGGGTCTTCGATCCTGCGATTCGTGGCAGGACGGATCGCTTCCTTCTCAAGTTGCGCAAGCCTTAGCCCGGCGCCCTCGGCGAGAGGCAACCCGTGCAGATCACCATGGTGAAAAAGCGACTCGCGAGTGGCGAGCCCTGCGAGAAGTGCGCGCAGACCGAGGAGTTGCTGCGTCGCCGTGGCCTGTGGGAGAAGATCGATGAGGTCGTCTGGGCCATCGAGGGAGAGGACGACTCGCCCGGCTTCGTGATCGCCCGGCGGCATGGCATCGACGTGGCGCCCTTTTTCGTCATCCGGGACGCGGGGGGTGAAGAGACGGTCCTCACCAGTCCCCTCAGGCTGATCCGTCAGTACTTCCCCGCTGCGCCCAGGACGGCATCGAAGCCTTCGGACGAAGCCGAACCCAGAGCCGAAAACAAAGCGGAATCCAAAGCCGAGGACGCGGTCGCAATGGCCGCGCGTTTCGAGCGCGCGGATCCGATCGAGATTCTACGCTGGGCGCTCGGACGCTACGGCGACAAGTGCGCGATTGCCTTCAGCGGTGCCGAGGATGTGGTCCTGATCGACATGGCGACCCGCATCGGGCTTCCATTCCACGTTTTGACCCTCGACACCGGGCGCCTACACGCCGAGACCTACGCGTTCCTCGACGAGGTGAGGCGCCGCTATGGCGTCGAGATCGAGATTCTTCTGCCGGACGACGAGGCGCTCTGCGACTTCGTGGGGCGCAAGGGGATGAACTCGTTCTATCAGGACGGTCACCGCGAGTGCTGCGCGATCCGCAAGGTTGCGCCGCTGCGGCGCGCGCTGCGCGCCTACCAGGCGTGGACGACTGGCCAGCGTCGCGACCAGAGCCCGGCCACGCGCGCAGCGCTACCCGTCATCGAGAACGATGCCGTGCATGCGAGCGCGAGCGGGAAGCTGCTCAAGCTCAACCCACTGGCGGCCTGGTCGTACGAACAGGTCTGGGCCTATATCCGCAAGCACGCTGTGCCCTACAACCCGCTGCACGACGCGGACTACCCCTCCATCGGCTGCCAGCCCTGCACCCGCGCGATCGGACCCAACGAGCACGAGCGCGATGGCCGCTGGTGGTGGGAGCACGGGGGCACGAAGGAATGCGGGCTCCACGTGGCGGGCGACGGCATCTAGGATCCACGGCTTCCGCGCGCCCACGCAGCCTCATCCGCTCGCAGAGACCGGTCGCGCCTCGTTCGCGTTCCAGTAGGCGCGCAAAGATTGGATGCGCCCATCTTCGTCGAAGGTCATCACGTCGATGACGTCGATCTCGTGCGTTCGGCCGCCGAGGTCGAGTCGTAGCGTGAAGGGCATGGCGGCTTGGTTGCGGTCGGTCGTCACGATCGGCCCGGCCGGCGTGGCGATCGGACGGCTGCGTGCGAAGCCCCTGCGGAAGAAGGCCGATACCGCCTCGAGGCCGACCACGTGGGTGCCCGGCGGCCCACCGACCGGATCCTCGACCGAGACGTCCTCGGTGAAGAGGGCCAGAACCCCATCGACGTCGTTCTTGCCGACGAGCTCGATATAGCGCCGCATGGTGGCGCGCATGATCGTGGGAGAGGGCATGGGGAGGGACGGTCCCAGCGGGCGCTGCGAGTGTATGGATCAGGACATCGACCACTCGGCCGCTGCCTTAGGGGGTCGTCTCCATCGTGCGCTGCCGCACCACGAACCAATACGCGCCGCTGGCGGCCAAGAGCGAGAGTAGTAGGAGCGTCGCCCACGCGTCCAGCACCGGCAACTCGGGCACGTCCAGGATCAGCTGGCCGCGGATCTCTCCGCCGGGTTCCGCCGTGGTGTGGATGTTGAGGTAGAAGTTTCCGTCCAAGAGTTGGGCGGCATCTGCGGCCGCGAGCGTCGCGCTTCCATTGATCGGGCTGGAAGTCGTCACAGGCACCACAATTGATCCATTCGTATTCGGCGGGGCGATGTGGAAGTGAGCGGCGGTCTCCGTACCATCCAGGCCGCTCCAGCTGGCGTCCCAAGAAAAGAGCAAGCTGCCGGAGTCGAGGGTGGCGGTCACGCTGCCGGTTCCGGGCGAGCCCGTTCCCGCGCCGGCATTCGCCTGGGCACCGTCCAGCGTGCCACTGAACGAGTAGATGACCGGCAACACGGTCAGCTGGCCGCGAATCTCTCCGCCGGGTTCCGCCGTGGTGTGGATGTTGAGGTAGAAGTTTCCGGCCAAGAGTTGGGGGGCATCTGCGGCCGCGAGCGTCGCGCTCCGATTGATCGGGCTGGAAGTGGTCACAGGCACCACAATTGATCCATTCGTATTCGGCGGGGCGACGTGGAAGTGGGCGGCCGTCTCCGTACCCAGCAGGCCGCTCCAGCTCGCGTTCCACGAGAAGAGGAGGGTGACGGAGTCGAGGGTAGCTGTCGCAGTGCCGGTTCCGGGCGAGCCCGTCCCCCCGCCGGCATTCGCCTGGGCACCGTCCAACGTGCCACTGAATGAGTGGATGACCGCCGAAGCGGTCGCGGGAAGCAGGGCGACCAGAATGGTCAGGGCAAGGGTCGTGCGGACGAGATTGGGGCGCATTGCAGTCTCCGATTCGAGCTGGATCTCAGCAGCAAGGGGAGACCTCCGGGTCCACACGGTGGGCTCGCCGACACCCAGGATTGTACCCCGGCCGGCGCGGATTTTGGCGCGATTCTGAAGTCCCGCAGGTGCGATCGCGTCTGCCATATCGGCGAGACCCGGTGCTAGCCTGCTTGCTTCCCGCTTCGGCCAGGAGGAGTCCCCTTGCAGCCTGACGGCACCTACATCAAGACATGTCCCCTCTGTGAGGCGATGTGCGGCCTCGAAGTGAGTATCGAGGCCGGCCGTGTCGCGAAGATCCGGCCCAACCAGGACGATGTCTGGAGCCGGGGTTATATCTGCCCCAAGGGTACGAGCCTCGCTGAGCTGCATGAGGATCCGGACCGTCTGCGTGTGCCGCTCGTGCGCCGCGGCGACACATTCGTGGAGAGCACCTGGGAGGAGGCCTACCAGGAGATCGAGCGACGTCTGCGACCGATTATCGAGACGCACGGCCTCGAGGCCGTGACCGCCTATTTCGGCAACCCCGTCGCGCACAACTACTCGCTCTCACGCTATGTCGGGGCCTTCACCCCGATGGCGGGCCTGCCGATCGTCTACTCGGCCGGAACCGTCGATCAATGGCCGAAGAATCTGTCGAATGCGCTGCTCTTCGGGGCCATGTGGACGTTCGCGATTCCGGACATCGACCGCTGCGACTTCCTCGTCGTGATGGGCGCGAACCCGCATGCCTCTCAGGGCAGCCTGCTGGCTTGTCCCGACGTGCTCGGCCGGCTGGACGCGATTCGCAAGCGCGGCGGCAAGGTCGTCGTCGTCGATCCGCGCCGCACCGGTACGGCGGAGCGCGCGGACGAGTGGCTGCCGATCCGTCCGGGCGGGGATGCGGCTCTGCTCTTGGCCTGGGCGCAGGTGCTCTTCGAAGAGGGGCGGGTGGATCTGCGCGATCTCGAGGGACGTGTGAACGGTGTCGAGGAGGTGAGGGCGCTGTGCGCGGACTTCACGCCGGAGGCGGTGGAGGCGCGTACGGGCCTCGCGGCCGCGGACATCCGTCGCCTGGCGGGGGAGCTTGCCAGCGCGGATCGCGCTGCCGTCTACGGGCGTATCGGAACATGCAATCAGGAGTTCGGGACGCTGGCGTCGTGGCTCGTCGATGTGCTCAACGTACTGACGGGCAATCTCGATCGTCCTGGCGGTGCAATGTTCTCGAAGCCGATCGCCTGGTCGATGACTTCGCTCACGCCGCCCGAGTTCGCGGACGGCTTCGAATTTCACCGCTGGAAGTCGCGTGTGCGGGGTGCGCCGGAGGTGCTGGGACAGGTGCCGATCTCATGCCTCGCCGAAGAAATTGCCACGCCGGGTGAGGGCCAGCTGAAGGCGCTGATCATCATCGCTGGCAACCCCGTGCTCTCGGCACCGGGCGGCGACCGGCTCGACGCGGCGCTGCCCGAGCTCGATTGCATGGTGGCCGTCGACAACTGGCTGAACGAGACCAGCCGGCACGCGCACGTCATCCTGCCGGGGTACTCCGTCCTCGAGCAGCCCCATTACGACGAGATGCTGTGGAGCTGGGCGGTGCGCAGCGCGGGCAAGTTCAGCGAGGCGATCTTCCCGCCAGATCCCGAACGACCGGCGGAGTGGGAGATCCTGCTCACGCTGGCGGCACTCACCCAGGGGCAGAAGGCGGCGGATGTCGACGTGCAGGCCCTCGACCAGCTCTTCTTTACCGGCCTCGTGGCTGGCATCTCGCAGCTTCCGAGCTCGCGCATCGAGGGACGCGATCCGGGCGAGATCGTGGCCGCAACGCCGGGCATAGGTCCCTCGCGCTTGCTCGACTTCCAGATCCGCACCGGGCCCTGGGGCGAGTGCTACGGCGAGAATCCGGGTGGGCTCACGCTCGAGAAGCTTGCGGCCAAGCCCAACGGCGTCGACTTCGGCGCAATGGTGCCGCGACTGGGTGAGGTTCTGCAGACGAGATCAGCCAAGATCGAGCTAGCCCCCGAGTACATCGTTGCCGATGTGCCGCGGCTCCGGGAATCGCTCGCCGATGGCGAGGAAGGGCTCGTGCTCGTGAGCCGCAGACACGTCCGCTCCAACAACACGTGGATGCATAATGCGCCCTCGCTGATGACCGGGCGGGATCGCTGCACGCTGCTCGTGCATCCGACCGATGCCGAGTCGCGGGACCTCGAGGATGGCGTGCTCGCGCGGGTTCGATCCGAGGCGGGTCAGCTCGAGGTGGCGGTCGAGGTGAGCGACGAGATGCGTCCCGGTGTGGTCTGCCTCCCGCACGGCTGGGGGCACGACAAAGTGGGGACCCGACTCGGCGTGGCCTCTCGACACGCCGGTGTGTGCAATAACGTGCTCGCACCTGGTGATCTGGTGGATCCGGCCTCGGGGAACGCCGTGGTGAACGGGATACCGGTCGAGGTGACACGGGCCTGAATTCGTGATCTGACCAACGGAGCTTCGTGGGTGGCGATCTTTGCTGCGCGGACCAAGAGGAGCTCCGCGTCAGGAGTTCTCGGAACCGGGTTCGTCCTCCGGTGGAGGATCCTCGGATACATCACGCAGTACCGGAAGATCTCCTTCGTCGTCTTCTGTCCTCGCCCTGCTCGGCATCGTGGGAGTATCATCGGGCGGCGGTGGAGACCACGATTCCGGGCGTGTGATCGGTAGACGCCAGAGTGCATCGGGGTGTGCCAAGGTCGCCTCGAGTTCCTCACGGGGGATCGGCTTGGCGAATAGATAGCCCTGCATCAATGTGCATCCGCGGGAATTGATCAGATCCATTTCCTCGAGGGTTTCGACTCCCTCTGCCAGCACCTCCAGCCCGAATCCACGCGCGATGTGAATGATCGCCTCGAGGATCACTGCGTCGGGATCGGTCTGCGCCGCCCCGCGTACAAAGGACTGATCGATCTTGAGCATGTCGACGTTCAAGCGCTTGATCAGGGTGAGTGAAGAGTAGCCGGTCCCGAAATCGTCGATCGCGGCACGCACACCCATCTTACGCAGCCGGCGCAGTGCACGAAGTGCGGATTCACTGGCCGCAAGCGACTCGGTGAGCTCGACCTCCAGTCGGTTGGCCGGGAGCCCGGTTTCTTCGAGGATCGCCCGCACCCGATCCGGGAAGTTTTCCTGGTCCAGCTGTCGTCCCGAGATATTGACCGCCACCCGCACATTGGACAGATCGGTCCATTTTGCCGCCGAGCTGCAGGCCTGATGTAGCACCCACTCGCCGAGTGGTACCATCAGGCCCGTCTCCTCGGCGATCTGGATGAACTCGCTCGGTGATATCAGGCCACGGATCGGATGCTTCCAGCGCACCAGCGTTTCGACGCCGATGATTTCCTCGGTCGCCACCTGGATCTGCGGCTGAAACGCAAGGGCCAGCTGACCATCGTGGATCGCCTCCCGTAGACCATTGACGAGATCGAAGCGCTCGGCCGCCCTGTCGTCCATGTGGCGGCTGAACTCGCGTACTCGGTTCTTTCCCGATGACTTGACATCGTACATGGCGGTGTCGGCTCGGCGTATCAATATGTCGGCTTCGTCTCCATCGCGCGGGTAGATCGAGATCCCAATGCTCGCACTGATCCAGCATTCGCAGCCCGCCAGGTGATAGGGTTTTTCGATCGCTTCGCGAATATTCTCCGCTATGAGAGCCGGAGCTCCTTGATCGGAGATGTCACGCAGGAATACGAGAAACTCATCACCGCCGACACGCGCGACTGTATCGTTCTTGCGAGTCATTCCCTGCAGACGACGCGCGACGTCACCGAGTAGCTCATCACCCACCGCATGACCCAGGTTGTCGTTCACGGTCTTGAAGCCGTCCAGGTCGAGAAACATCACCGCCAATTCGCTCCCGCTGCGCTCTGCCTCCTCCAGGGCACTGGTCAGTTGCGTCATGAAGGAATGACGGTTGGGCAGCTCAGTCAGAGAGTCGTGTGTCGCGAGGAAGCGTTGGCGTTGCTTCGCTTCGTTGAGCTCTCGCAGCATGCGGTGTCGCTCAATCGCGTGCAGCAGCGTCCGTGAGATCAGATCGGGCGTGACCTCGCCCTTGGTGAGATAGTCCTGGGCTCCAGCCCGCGCGGCCTTCATCGCCACCTCTTCGTCTCGCTGATAGGTCAGGATGACGATGGGAACGCTGAGAGTCGCCGCCCGGGCACGCAATAGGGAGTCGAGGCCGTATCCCTCGTGGATCGACAAATCGATGAGCATCACGTCGTAGCTGTCGCTCTGAAGCCTGACGAGGGCGTCCTCGATG
>JAFDDH010000121.1 GCA_019310975.1 Deltaproteobacteria bacterium
TTCGTGCCCGCGACCGCGTGTCCGTCCTCGCGGCCATCGGTGGCATCACGGCCCTCTCGTGGCTCTACCTCGTAGACATGGCACGCGCCATGGAGAGCGGGCCGATGGCGATGATGGGCCTGCATCCCTGGACGCCAGTGCATTTCGGCATGATGTTCGCGATGTGGGCGATCATGATGGCCGGCATGATGCTACCCAGCGCGACCCCCACGACCCTCATCTACACGGCGGTGGCCCGCAAGGCATCGCGCGAGGGGACGCCGGTCGCGCCCGTGGCCGCCTTCGTCGCCGGCTACCTGTTCATGTGGACACTCTTCAGCCTCGGGGCGACCCTGGCCCAGTGGGGTCTCGAGCGGGCGGCGCTCCTCTCACCCATGATGGTCTCGAGCAGCCCCGCCCTGGGTGGGGCGCTGCTCGTCGGCGCCGGGATCTATCAGCTGACGCCCTTCAAGGACGCCTGTCTCGAGCACTGTCGGAGCCCGGCCCACTTCATCGCCGGGCACTGGCGGCCGGGCACCCTGGGCGCCCTCCGCATGGGCGCCCTGCACGGCGCCTACTGCCTCGGCTGCTGCTGGGTTCTGATGGGGCTGCTCTTCTTCGGAGGCGTGATGAACCTCCTCTGGATCGCGGCCATCGCGCTCTTCGTCCTGCTCGAAAAGGTCGCTCCCTACGGCGCGGGCGGGGGCCGCTGGGCCGGAATCGGGATGATCCTGGCCGGCGCCCTGGTCTTCGTAAGTGCGTGGAGTGCCGGGGCCTGAGGCATACTCTGGACCGACGGGGTCTCATTCGTCGCGACACATGGTTGTGCGGGGCCGACCGCCGGTGTACAGAGTCCGCCGCCGCAGCCTGCGCCGGCCTTCAACTACATCACGGACGAGCAGCTCAAGTCTGCGATGTGGCAACTGGCGGCTGGGGTGAAGAGAGTGCAGGCGATCCTCGCCAGACCGGGAGCGATCAGCCAAAGCGAGCGTGTCGAGGTGATACTGGTTCTCGATCAGATGCTGGCGGCCGCAGACGAGCTCGGCCCGGATGGCGTGTCGTCCAATCATCCGCGCATCACACTGAGCTTCGGCCGCTTTCGCGAGACGTTGGCGATTGCCCGCCGCTCCGTCTCAATCGATCCACCGAGGTACTACCTCGTGGGAAACCTCTCGGGTACCTGCCTCGCTTGCCACGCCAGCGAGTAGGCGTGACGTGAGCGCAGGACTGCGCTCGGCTCTGGCGGCGCCGGCCAGGATCAGATCGATGCCCTTGCGACTCGCGGCATCGATGCGCGCCCGGCACGAAGAAGGGGGATCGAACCTGCGGACCCTATTCAGCCGACATCTTCGAGCACGATGTGAGCGCTGTTGTAGCCGGGTAGGAACGTGACGCCGGGACCGGGGTAGCAGGAGGAGCCGCACATGTACAGGCCCGGAAGGGGAGTGCGATAACCGCCTTCCGAGCCCAGAACCGGGCGAAACTCGAGCAGCTGGTCCGGGTGAATGAGGCCGTGCGTAAAGTCGCCGTTCGTGCAGCCGAACATGCTCTCGTAGTGGTAGGGGGCGAAGGTCGCCTGGTGGAGAATCGCTTCGCGGAAGTTGGGCGCGTATCGGGTGACCTTCTCGATCACTCGCTCAGCCATCAGGTCCTTGAGCCGCCCATGCTCGCTGCGCGGCGCCGTCACCGGAAAGTAATACGCGAAAAGCGTGGCCGCGTGGTGGCCTGCAGGCGCCAGATCGGAGTCCAGCACGCTGGGGATCTGGAAGCCAACGCATACGTCGTCTGGTACCTGGCCGCGCCGGCACTGATCCCAATTGTGCTCGAGGAGCTCCGCGCTATTGAAGATGCCCATCTGTGCGCGCATCTCGCCCTCGTTGAGAAAGGCCCACTCCTCTGTGAACTCCGGCAGCTCGGATAGCGCAACCTGGATCTGGACGTAGGCGCCCCGATGATCGATGGCTTTGACGGCATTGACGAAATCGGAAGGAAGATCCGCTGGATCCATCAGCCTCAAGAAAGTCGATGTGGGGTCGAGGTTCGAGACCACCGTGCCGGCCGTGATCCGCTCGCCCCCTCGAAGCTCGACGCCCGCCGCGCGACCTCCCTCGTTGAGGATCCGCTCGACGCTCGTGTGGAGACGCAGCTCGCCGCCCAGCTCTTCGAAATACTCGCCTAGACCAATGGACACCGCGCCGAGGCCGCCCTTGAGCTTGTGCATCAGCTGGCCGTCGGGTGGGCTCGCCAGGCTGTAGGCCAGACAGGCGGCGCTGCCCGGCGTGTAGGGTCCCTTATAGGCAGATTGCACCGCCAGGAATGCCAGGAAAGCGCGAATCACCCGGTGCTTTCCGGGATCTGGGAAGAACTTCCCGATCACGTCCATGGCGCTCCCGAAGAAAGCGGTCTTGATGGCCTCTTGTTCGGCAAAGGTCGCTGCGTTCGCGATCACATCCGACAGGCGCTTCGGTTTTGCCAGCGGCGTGAACCGATCCATCGCATCTGCGGGCGCCTTCACGTATTGGAAGAGACGCAGCATGCCTTCGGCGGCCTCGGCGCCATGCACGTCGACCATGTGCTGTGCAGCTCTCATCGGGTCGGTGTAGAGGATCACCGGCGGATCTCCCGGATCCCCGATGTTGCACGACATGACCTCATGCTCGATGGGCTCGAACCCGTGCGCGTGGAGCTGCAGATCGTCGACGACCTGTTGGGCGAGGGGAAACATCGTCGAGCCGGCGATCTCGAACTTGTAGCCGTCGAAGAGCTCGACGGTGGAGCACATGCCACCTACGTAGCGGTTCTTCTCCACGCAGAGCACAGAAAGGCCGGCTCGGCGCAGGAGGGTCGCGGCCGCCAAGCCGTTGTGGCCGGCACCGATGACGAGGACGTCGTAGTCGGGCAAGAGGGGCCTCCTTCCTTCAATGGTGGAGCGCAATGGTGGAGCAGTGTGCGCTCCAGGCCGATTCTGCCGGTCTCGGTTAAAATGTCAATACTGACTCAATAACAGCATTCATGACATTTGCTAGCCTGCAGCCTCATGCTGAGCCCGAGCCGAAGAAAGAGTGATTCCAGACGTCAGCGGACGCGTGACCGCCTCCGTGCCTGCGCGCTCGAGCGCTTCGCTGAGTTCGGATTCAACAAGGCCACCGTCGCCGACATCGCCGCGGACGCGGGCGTCACCGAGCGGACCTTCTACCGCCACTTCGCCGCCAAGGAGGCCGTGCTCTTTGCCGACCACGAGAGCCGGCTCGAATGGCTGGGCGCGGCGCTGGAGCTGCGGCCCGAGAGCGAGCCGATCCTCGACTCGATCGGCGTCGCGGTCGAATCGTTCCCGGATGATCGCGAGGTGCTGCGCCAGGTCGCCAAGCTACGCGACGGCCTGCTTCGCCCCGATGTGCTCGCCGCGCAGCTGCAGCGCGTGCAGGGTGCCTTCGCAACGGAGATCCGCAGACATCTCCTCCGCCGTCTGGCAGGGCGCTCCGATGCAGAACTCGTCGCGGCTGTGATGAGCCGCGCCATCGCCGGCGCACTCATGGGTGCATTGGATGTCTGGGGAAGGGCGGGTGGAGAGGATCCCACCGAGCTCGGTGAGCTGACGATCCGAGCGTTGGAGCTTCTGCGCAAGCCGCTCTCGGAGTTCGTCGGCGGCGAAGGCTGAAGCCGCTCTGCAGTGCAGGCCGAGCTGGCCGAGCGGGCAGGGGTTCCCAAGTCCACGGTGGGTCGGATCGAGTCCGGAGCGCGTGTGCCCTCGACCCTGATGGTCGAACGACTCGTTCAGGCTTCCGGCCCCAACGTCTCGGTCTCGCTCTCGGAAGGCGGGGTTCGTGACATCCTGATCGGCGGAATGGCCGTGGAGCACCGCGGCCATTCCGCCGCGTTCCTGGGTCGCCGCGATTCGTTTCCGAAGCCGAGCACGTGTGAAGGCTTGACTGGCCTGGTTGGGTGCTCGACGTTCTTCCCATGCTGCGGACGCCCGTCATCAGGGCCGGGGCTGCGATTGCGTCGACGACTCTGCTCATCGCACTCTGCGTGGCTCAGTCGTCAGCCAAGCCGGACGATCCTCGAGTCACTCCCGACGTGGCTCGAGCAGCACTGAACCGCGCCGAAGTGCACCTTCGGTCGGGACGGGTGGATGCCGGTATCGACGCTCTGCGAGAAGCTGCGGAGGTCGCCGAACAGGCAGGGCGGCCCGCTCTCTCGGCCACCATCTGGAACGACCTCGGGACACTCGAGGCCAGCGAGTCTCGCTTCATCCAGGCGATCGGGAGCTTCAATCGTGCGGCCGAGCAGGCCGCCCGAGCGGGCAACACCTCGCTCGCCATGCGGGCCCTGGCCAATCGGGCGCGCGCCGCCATCGACTCCGGCAGTGCGGAGGGGGCGTCCCAGGATCTCGCCACCGTCACGGAGAAGTTGGAGAGCATGCCCGGCTCTCTCGATAGCGCGCAGCTGCTCATCAATGTGGCACGCAGCCAGGAGCGGCTTGCGGGGATCCAGCGGAGCTCGGAGCCACTGCTGCTGGCTCATGCGGCACTCAGCCGGGCCCTTCGCATCGCGGACGAGACGGACGACGCGCGAACGGCAGCGTTCGCCCTGGGCTACATGGCTACGGTTTACGAAGCCGATGGCCGCCCGCAGGACGCGTTGGAGCTGACGCGCCGCGCGCTTCTTCGTGCCGAGCGAAAGGACGCGCGTGACACCCAATACCTCTGGCACGCGCAGTTGGGGCGGCTGACGCGAGAGCAGGGCGATCTCTCGGCCTCCCTGAGTGCGTATCGGACGTCGGTGCAGAGCCTCGAGGAGCTCCGGCCCGCGGCGGCCGACCTGTATGGCCCGGCCGGCAGCGCCTTCCGGCGCGAGCGCAGTCGCATCCACCTCGAGCTGGTGGCGGTTCTGCTCGAGGTCGCCGCGCACAACGATGCGGAAGCACAGGCCCATCTCAGAGAGGCGCAGAAGGTGCTCGAGCTGCGCAAGGCAGACGAGCTTCGCAACTACTTCCAGGACGACTGCGTCGACGCGTATCAGGCCCGTCGCACGGACCCCGCAGCAGTGTCCAGGTCGGCGCGGGTCATCTACCCGGTACTGCTGCCCGACCGTGCCGTGATCCTGGTCTCGGGTCCCGACCGAATTCGCCAGTATCGCTTGCCCGCCGACCCGGGCGAGATCGCGGAGTCGTCGCGGAGGCTGAGGTCGGAGATAGTGAACCGACTCTCCTTCGAGTTCCTGAGGACGGCCAAGCAGCTCTACGCCTGGCTGATCGTTCCGATTCTCTCGGAGTTGGAAGCTGCAGAAGTCGAGACCCTCGTCTTCGTACTCGAGGGTCCCTTGCAGGCGATTCCAATGGCCGCGCTGCACGACGGCGAGCGGTATCTGGTGGAGCGCTTTGCAGTCGCCGTGACACCGGGGCTCGAGCTCGTCGACCCGCGTCCGATCGATCGCGGGGAGGCGCGCGCCTTCGTGGGTGGTGTGAGCGAGGCCGTCCAGGGCTTTCCCCCACTTCCGCACGTCGTCGAGGAGCTCGAGGCGATCCAGGATCTCTACGAGACCGAGAAGCTGATCGACTCCGAGTTCACGCTCTCGCGAATCGAGTCGGCCCTGAAGAGCAGCTACAGCATCGTGCACATCGCAACGCACGCCGAGTTCAGCGGAATCAGTGCGGACACGTTCCTGCTCACCTTCGACGGGCGCTTGTCTCTCGACCAGTTCGCCGACCAGGTCGGGCGATTTCGGTTCCGCGACCAGCCGCTCGAGCTCATCACATTGAGTGCTTGTGAGACGGCGGTGGGAGACGAGCGGGCCGCTCTCGGTCTGGCGGGTCTCGCGATCAAGTCGGGAGCCCGCAGCGCCTTGGCGACGCTATGGCAGGTGAACGACGAGGCGACTGCGCGGCTCGTGGTGGCGTTCTACCGCAATCTTGCGGAGCCGGGCATGTCTCGTGCCGAAGCGCTCCGAAGCGCCCAGATCGCACTGCTCGGAGACCGACGCTATGCACATCCCAGCTACTGGGCCGCCTTTCTCCTGATCGGGAGCTGGCTCTAGCGGACAGCGGGTGCGGCCTTGGTTAGAAGGCGGTCAGTCGCACGCGGAAGTGAATGCCGTTGTCCTGCAGCGTGTCCTCTTCGAAGGCGGGAACCTTCCAGATCGCGTAGCCCCAGTAGAGCTCCATGTCGCCCCAGCTCCCGAGCGCGAGCTGGAATCCGACTCCGGGACTGGCGATGGAGCGCCGCCCGATGGTGGGGCGCTCGCGATTCCACGAGTAGGCGTAATCGAAGAAGGGCACGAGCGTCAGCTCGGCATCGATGGCATCGAGCCGGAGCAGCGGAACCCGCAGCTCCAGGGACGTGATCGCGGCCTGGTCACGAACGAAGACATTCTCGCGATAGCCTCGCACCGTGCGGATTCCTCCAACCCCGATCTGCTCCAGGGGAAGCAGCGGATCGTTGGCGAGCTGGATGTCGGCGCGCACCAGGCTTTCGATGCTCAGCCAGGGCAGGCGGCTCGCCCACTGAAGCTGTGCGAGCCAGGCCACGTACCGACCGTCGGGTAGACCCGTGGGATTCACGGTGGCGCCCAGCGCATCGAGTCCGACGCTCAGTGTGGAGCGGGCGGCGATCGCCTGATCGGGGGTTCGATACGTCCAGTCCTGCACGAAGCGAAGCGCGGCGATCTTCGAGGTGCCGCGTTCCGGCCCCGGCACGAAGCTGAACGGGATGCCGAGTAGCGACGTGTCGCTGCGTCGATAGGCGGCGTGAACCTCGAGCCAGAGCTGCGAACGGCGGCTTCGCTGCACCGGCTGACGTGCGTAGAGGGCAATCGTGTAGGCATCTGCTCGCACGTTCAGGGCGCGCCCGAGCGAGTCCACGATCTCGCTGTCACTCCACTCTCCGCGGATGCCGATCGTCGTGTCCCAGCGGTTCACCGGGACTTCGTAGCGCGATCTCACGCGGGTCAGACCCTCGGCGATGGTCAGCCACGCGTCGAGCGAGTCGCCGAAGCCCAGCAGGCTCTGGTGAAGCGCGAAGAAGTCGCCACCGATGCCGCCCAGACTGGGCGGCTGCATGTTGTTCACTTCACCCCACACGACGTAGGGCACCGCCTCGACGACCGTGACGCGGAGCACGGCCTCGCCCAGATCCTCGCCTGGCGTCAGCCGCGCACGGATGGTCAGGATCCTCGGGTTCTCTTGAAGGCGTCTCAGGGCCTCCTCCATGCGATCTACGTTCAGTGGAACGCTTGCTCCCGTCAGGATGCGATCGTGGACGTAGCGCTCACGCAGATGACTCGTGCCCGAGATCTCCACTGTCGTCAGCGAGCCCTCGATGATGCGAACGAGGACGCTGCCTTCGCGCAGGTCCTGAGGTGGGATCACGGCGCCCGAGTTCACGTAGCCGCGCTCGACGTAGAGCCCGGTGATCGCCTTGCGGACCTCGACGAGCTCCTCTGCGAAAACCACACGGCCGATATAGGGCTGCACGGCGTCCTGGAGCTCGGCCGTCGAGTAGATGCTGCTGCCCTCGATGCGGATCTGGCGAACGAACACGCCACCACTCGGCGGTAGCGGCGCCCGAAGCTCCCTGGGCAACGGGATCGGAGGCAGCACGGAGCCGCGAAGCGGTCGCTCGTCCTCCGCCTCCGGAGCTTCGAAGGCGGGCAGCTCCCGTCGTTCGTCAGCAGGCCGTTCGAAGACCTGACCCGATGCGGACGACGAGATCAGCATCAGGCCGGCCAGCACCCTAGAGCGAATCAGACTGCGCCTGCTTCGCACCGCCGCTCGCCCACTCTCGAAGTCGGAACACGGCTCGCACGGGATCCGCCCTCGCTCTGGTAGCCCGCTGGCGGTGATGCGAGATAGTCGTCGGGCATGGCGCCGAGCGGTCCATGACGGCTCACCAAGAAGCTCCCGATTGCGGCACCGCTCTGCCTCGCCGCACAGCGCTCGCGCATCAGGCTGCTCGCGTCCACGAACTCCTGTGAGAGGGATGCGAGGGGCGAGACGAGATCCACCACGGGCGACTCGATCAGCACGCTGCCATCGACCCCGGCCGGACCAGCGGATGCATCCACCACGCTATCGGCGGATGCCACGAAGAAGTCCGTCCGAATGACGATGTTCCCGCCCGCGCCCGCGTCAGCGCGCGCGACGACGTGACTGCGGTTCAGCACGACGAAGACCGGATCGATGGTGATATTGCCGCCGTTGCCGGTGCCACCTGTCACGCTCGTCGAGATC
This sequence comes from Deltaproteobacteria bacterium, assembly GCA_019310975.1. Classification (GTDB taxonomy): domain Bacteria; phylum Myxococcota_A; class UBA9160; order UBA9160; family UBA4427; genus JAFDDH01. Next base: position 8,207 of record JAFDDH010000121.1, read on the forward strand.
TCACTGTCCTCCAGGAGTACGATCTCACCGCTCGCTGCACCCGCATACGGCTCCGCGGTCCTCAGCTCACCGTCTTCCTCCTCCACGAGAGGCCCCGCGTTGACGAATACGCTGCCGCCGCTCGCCGACGCGGCCGAGGTGGTGATCGCCGATCCGCCCTTCAGCGAGACGACGCGATTCGGATGGAGCCCCTCGGCGGGGCCGATGACGATGTTGCCGGCGTTGCCGGGTGAGAGCGGGGTCGAGCCCTCGCTGCGTGCCGAGATCGTCGCGCCCTTGTCTAGACGAAGCACGGCGACGTCGAGCACGATCTGGCCACCGCCACCGGGGCCGCTCGTCGTGGTTTCGATGCCGGCACCGTTCTCGATTTCGAGCTGCGGGGTGCGGACGAGGATGTCCCCGGCGCGGCCCGCACTCCTGGCCTTCGAGAAGGTGCTGATGCGGGCGAAGTCGTCAGCGTCGACACGCCCCGAGATCAGGATGCGCTCGCTCGCGACGACGTGGATTTGGCCACCTCGGCCCCGTGTCGGTTCCGGATCCTGCGGATCCAGGCTCTGGGCGCTCGTGCTGCTGTCGATCTGAGAGTCGTCGCGGATCACGAGCCGGGCGACTCGAACCGTGATGTCGCCCCCGTCCGCATTCCCAGTGGTCTGTGCGATGATCGCGCCCCCCTCCGCGAGTGTTAGCTCGTGTGCCTCGACGAGAATGCTGCCACCGTCGCCGCCGCCTTCTGCGTTGGCGAAAATGGCGCTCGGTGTCTGCTCCCCGCTTGCCTCGCGGCCGACGAGGCGAACCGCGCCGTCTGCGACGACAGCGATGGAGCCCGCCTTGCCGCCGGTCACGCTGGTCGCCGTGATGCGGGCGCCGCCGGACAGGGCCACGTCGTCGGCCCAGATCGAGATGTCGCCGGACTCGCTCAGCGCCCCGTTGATGAAGGATCCCTCGCCGAGGATGAGGACCGGCTCGCCTTGGAAGACCTCGGCCAGATCACCGACGTAGTGCACCTCGCGAAGCTCACTGCGTGCGAGGACGCCCACGTTCTCCCGGTCGGTGGTGGTCTTGCGCAGCACGAGATCGCCGGTCAGCTCGATGTCGATCCTGCCTCCGCCCGGGCCATAGGAGACCGAGCGCAGGTCGGAGTCCTCGATCAACATGGACCGACCACGCACCATGATCTCGCCACCGGGAAAATCGCTCGGTCGCAGTACCAGGACGCGACCACCGCCTCGCGCCAGCTCAACGTCGATACCCGCGCGAAACTCGTCCGCGGGCAGATCGAAGATGCAGGCCGGATTGACGCCCGCAACGCAGCCGCCGGCGGACGTGATCACGCTGAGCGGCGTGGGCTGGTCGTCGTCACCGGTTACGGGCTCGAGGCCGTCCACTGCGACGATCGCCGTATCGACAAGCTCGATCGGACCGAGACGCTCGAATCCCTCGAGAGTGATTTCTGCATTCGACTGGAGGATGTTGTGCACGGTCCCCGCCGATGCGACCGAGATCAGGCGGATGCTGCCGCCGGGCGCGAAGAGCACACCCTGTCTGGCGCCGTCGACGACGAGCGGTCCGCCCACCAGTCCCAGCGTCTGTCCACGCTCCACCTCGAGGCGGCCCTGCACCGCGATCGGAGCCGGGTCGTCGGAAAGGAAGCCGAAGGCGGAAGGGGGTGACGAGGTGACGATGGGAACGTCGGCGAAACCCGTGCGCATGACTTCGTCCTGGCCGAAGTGGAGCTCGTCGGCCGTGCTGACGTGAAAGGAGCCGGGCACGTCGATGGTCGATTCCTCGCCGAAGACGACTCCGCTGGGATTCACGAAGACGAAGTGCTGCTCCCCGACCTCCGAGGCGAGCCGGCCGTGAATGGCGGACGGCCGTCCTCCGGTGACGCGGGCGACGAGATACGAGATCGGGACCGAGGGGGTCGGGTCGCCGGCGCTGGTGAAAGTGGCCGAGCCGCCGGATGCGATGCCGAAGTCCTCGAAGCTGTGCAGCAGAGTGGGTCCGAGCCGCGTGCCGACTCCAGCAGGGATCTGCACGTCGAGCCCGTCGAAGGAGGCAACGGGGCCCACGGAGCCGTCTGCCCGGATCTGCCCTCGAGCACTTCCGGCGAGGCAGAGCAGAACGATCGCGACCAGCCATGTCGTGATTCGCATGCCGAACATTCTACCGCGGGGCGCATGGCTGATTCGGGCAATTATGCCGTCTGGCGTTGTGGACGGCTCGAGGGGGGCTGTGAGAAACGTGGCATCATGACACACTCGAAATCTTGACCTCTTCGACGCCGACATGGCAGAGTTGAGCTGTCGAGTCCTGGCCACTACGTAGGGAGGCACCCAATGCAAGATCGGGGGTTTGGAACCTCGCTCGGACCCGTCCACACCCGGCGGCTCCTGGCGATTGCACTGTTCCTCGTTCTGCTGGTCTCTCCTCTTGCACCCGTAGCCGCCGCGACCCTGATCGAGCAGGTCTGGGACGGGAGCGCAGCCGGCGTGCCCAGCCGAGACGGCACCACGCAGAACGACAACGCGGACGACATCTTCGTGCCGGAGATCTGGCGCATCGAGTCGGCCACCTGGGTCGGTATGTTCCTCCTGCCGGAGACCGCCGGCGCGACACGCGACTTCGTGATCGAGATCTTCGCGGACGATGCGGGCGAGCCGTCGCTTGCACCGATCCAGACCGTCTCCGTCAGCGCGACCTCGACACTGCTTGCGCCGCCGTCCGGAGCCAACGTCAACATCTACTCCTTCGACGCCACATTCGATCCGCCGATCATGCTCGGGACGGGCCACGGTGGCCGATACTACTTCTCGGTGAACGACGCAGGGTGGGTGAGCGCGACCTACGGGATGCTCTGGGGTCTGTCGTTCGCAGCCACGGACACGCGCTGGTATCGCATAGACGACAGTAATCCGTGGACCGAGTACAGCACCGGAAACCTGGCCTTCGCACTCTACGGCGACACCTTGACGCCGAGTCAACAGGTCACCGAGTTGATCTGGCAGCAGGAGGGCGATCCGCCGACGTATCGCTGGAAGGTGTGCGAGAGCTGTGCCTTCGAATCGAGCCCCGCACCGCTGATCCAGGAGGATGGATTCTGCTCGATCGATCAGCTCGAGGAGCTGGTCGACATCTCCTACAGCTGGCTCGTGCCGCCCATCCCGCCAGCCGACGGATTCGCGTGCTGTGCGTACCTGGAGTGCCAATCCGGCCAGGTTTGTACCACCGAAGCCACCGAGTACACGGCTGAGCTGGGGTGGGGCAGCTTCGCGAACGAGTCGGGCTTTTGCACTGCTCCGCCGGCGATTCCCAGCATGAGCACCGAGGGCCCATGGCTGCTCGCCATACTGATGATCGCCGCGTCCTCGCTGGTGGCGCTTCGGTCCAGGCAGCAGAACGCGGAACGATAGCCGGCGCCGATCTCAAGAAGAAACTGGCGGCCTGGGCGCGGTTGATGCCTGATCGCTTTCACGGCGGAGCGCAAGTGGAACGCTTGGTCCAAATCACCTATCTCGAAATGACGAGCGCGACCGAGGCGGCTTCATTTGACCGCCAGCGCAAGCTCGACGTCAGGCGCGCGGAGGTACCCTGTCCCGAACTCAACCGCTTCCTCTATACAGCGGTGGGCTCTGATTGGTGGTGGTACGATCGCCTCGGCTGGAGTCGAGCGAAGTGGCTCGCATATCTAGATCGTCCCGAACTCGAAACCTGGGTGGCCTATCTCTCGGGATCCCCGGCCGGATATTTTGAGCTGGAGGCCCAGGGGGAAAGCGAGGTCGAACTCGCGTACTGCGGATTGCTCCCGATGTTCATTGGTCGCGGTCTGGGAAGCGAGCTGCTTGCTACGGCAATCGAGCGGGCATGGCAGCGCGAGCCCCAACGAGTCTGGCTGCATACCTGCAGCTTGGACCACCCGCGCGCACTACAGAGCTACCAGTCTCACGGCTTCAAGCCCTACAGGACTGAAGAAGAGATTAAGCAGCTCCCCGATACTCCGCTGGAATTTTGGCCGGGCTCGTAGCCGTCCAGGCAGCGAGATGAGTCCTATCCTGTAGGGCGTGGCCCGGGAAGCCACCGAGCTAGAGCCCCGTCTTGCGCGACGACCACATCGAGGTTTTCGCCGCATCTTCGTCACCGTGCGTGCTCGGAGAGATGCTCGAGCAGCAGGCGGGTCATCCGCTCCGGCGCCGCCTGGAGGGCCGGCTGGTGGACATCCTCGACGATCTCCAGGCGGTAGGGGCCGCTAACCCAGTTCGCGTTAGCCTCGATCGAAGCGTTCGCGACGTTCGTTGAGCCCGTGGGCCAGATGAACATCGTCGGCATCGGAACTGGGTCGAGACGTTCCCTCATCCAGAGGGGGATGGCACGGTAGTAGTTGTAGACGGCGCGCAGTGCTTCGTCGCTGTCGAGCGCCCTTCGGTAGGGCTCGCTCTCCTCGGGCGACACGCCCTGTGTCGCCAGCATCGCTTCGAACATATTCCGCTCGTTGCCCTCCCGGGCGGACTCGCGGATGTAGTTGAACTTTTCTTGCTGCCCGTCTCCGCTCGTCTTC
>JAFDDH010000122.1 GCA_019310975.1 Deltaproteobacteria bacterium
CAAGCCGAGCAGCGCCGCGAGCTCGGCGTGCGAGTCCACGATATCGTCTGCATCGTCCATCTGGGTAGCGTCGTCGTGGCGCGCGCGGATGCGAACGGTGCGCATTCCGAGCGCGCGAGCGCCTGCGACGTCCGTTCGCTTCAGGTCGCCGACGTGCAGGACGTGCTTGGGGTCGACCCCCAGTGGTCCAATGGCGGCCAGGAAGGCGCGCGCGTCGGGCTTCGGCGCGCCGACCTCGTCCGAGAATGCCTGCACACGGAGATATCTCAGCAGCCCGAGCCGATCGAGCAGCTGGCGCACCACGCGGCCCGGCGTGAGGCCCGTATCGCAGACCAGTACACTGGGTATTCCGGCGGTGTCGAGAGCCGATAGGAGTGCCTCGGCACCATCGAGCGCCACCACGTGTGACGTGTGCGAAGCCTCCTCGAAACGGCGTACGAGGTGCTCCAGGGCAGGGTGCGAGTCGTCGAGTCCGAGCTCCGCCAGGCCCCAGGCGGCGACCTCGGCGGACCCGCTGACCATGCCCTCCTCCCACAGCGCCATGTGGCGCTGCCATGCGGTGTTGAAGGCGCGCTCGGCGATCTCGTGGGGCACCTCGCAGCCGGCCTCCCGCGCGGCATCGCGCAGGGCGGTCACGCGAAGGGCGTGTGCCCAGGGCCAGTCCTCCTCGCCGAGCAGCGTGCTCCAGCAGTCGAAGCTGACGACGCGGGGTTGGGGGTCGAAGTGCGACTGTGCGGCGGATCTGGCCGCGCCGGGGAGCGAGCCCAGTCGAGCCACGATCGCGTCCACAGTAGGTGCCGTCGGTCCATCGCCGCGGACTTCGAGCTCTTCGTCGGGGGAGAGCTCGTCGGGTGGCTCGAAATGTTCGGCGAGCTGCCGGAAGATTGCCTCCCAACCGGGGTGTCCCGCGGCGCGATCGCGTTCAGCGAGCCGTGAGTGGAGAGTCTCCTCGGGCACCTCGCACTCGACGACAAGGAAACGGGCCTGTTTGCGCGCCGCGAGCTCGCGCGCGGCGACGCGCTGCGCGCGACGCGGAAAGCAGGCGTCGAGTACCACGCGCGGGTCGTTCTCGAGCGCAGCTTCGGCGCGGCGCATCAGATCGGCGTAGATCTCGTCCTCGAAGTCAGCCGACAGATCCCGACGCCAACGCGCTTCGGGGCCGGCATCCTCGGCTTCCGCCGCCTCCAGCAAGGTGCCGCGCACGCGATCGGCCTCCAGGCGGATCGCGCCCAGTCGGTCGGCAAGCGCGCGCGAGAGCGTGCTCTTCCCGCTTGCGACGAAACCGGCGACCACCACGAGCACCCTTCCTGTCGTGTCTGCGTCCACCGGATCAGCCGTTCCCGTTCGCCTCGCATCGCCTCCCGGGCGACTACATGTCCATGAAGTACGCGACGAATTTATTGCCGTCCAGGTCGCGGAAGTAGCCGCCGTAGAAGGGCCCGTCTCCACGCGGGCCCGGCTCGCCCTCGTCGGTGCCACCGAGCTCGATCGCCTTGTCGTAGAGCTTCTGGACCCTTTCTTTCGATCCTGCGTCGAGTGCGACCATTGCCCCATTGCCGACGCTTGCCGCCTTCTCGTCATGCGGGGTGCAGATGGCGAACATGGGCTGGTCGGGGGTGGTACCCCAGATGATGATGCGTCCATCGTCCATGAAGCGCGTCGCGCCAAACTCAGCCAGCAGCGCATCGTAGAAGGTGCCCGCGCGGGCGAGGTCGTTGGTTCCAAAGGTCACGTAGCCGATCATTCGCTTTCTCCTTGGGGCGCTGCTCGAGATGGGGTGAGTATGCTGCAATTGGGCGACGATGACTCGACGCTCTGGCTCGGGAGGTACTCAGTCGAAGGCCGCCGCCAGCCGCTTCAGCACCGCCTGCTCCGGCTTCGAGACCTTATTGCCCAGACCGAGAATCCCGCCGGAGGCCTCGGCGACCCTGCGCGCGCGGCTCAGCAGATCGTCGCGTAGGGCGTTGCGCTCGGCGGGCGTCAGGACGTCGTTCAGGCTGCCCACGTAGTCGTCCCACGCCTGGTCGAGATCGCGGCTCGGTCGGTGCGCGAGCCACGTCTCCACGAGCTGGTAGCCGATGTGATGCGGCTGGATACCGATCTCGGCGGCCGCGGCCAGGATCGTCGTGCGCTCCTTGTCATCCACGGTTCCGTCCGCCCACGCGACCGCCACCAGCGGCGCGAGTGAGAGCGCGGCCAGTGTCTCCGCGCCGATGCCGAGCCGGACCAGCGTCGCGAGGATGGCCGCGTCGGTGATGCCCGATACCTCCATCAGCTCCTGCTGGTTCGTCTCTGCCTGCTTCTTCTCTCGCAGCTGCGCGAGCAGCTTCTTCTCCTGCTTCGCGAAGAATGAGTTCTCCAACGCCTTGCGCCGGTCGTCGAGCGGCTCGTTGGCCATCGATGTCCTCCCTGCTCCATGCCTGTGCGAGCGGCGCTCATACTAGCGCGCGGCCTCGAGTTCTTTCCACCAGTCACGCAGCCCGCCGAGGTCCAGCACGCGGGCGTCCGTGTGTCCCTGTGTCGCACTCTCGGCCGCGCCCCTCTCCGCATAGGCGAGCACCGGCTCGCCCATGATGCCCTGGCGCTCGATGCCGATGACGTAGAACGCGTCCTCGGCGAGCACCCAGGGGTGTTGATCCAGATGAGATGCCATCGGGTTCTCGTCGGGCTTCATTACTTCGACGAAGACCGCCACGGTGCGTCCATGCGGAGAAGGTGCGCCCAGGTGGACGAGCAGGTCCCCGAGCGAGCAGAAGAAGAAGCGCGAGCCGTCGCGGTGGACGACCTGGCCTCGCGGCGCGGACTGCGTGCGAACCAGCATGCCGCAGACCTCGTCCTCCTGATCGGCCAATTCCGCCGCCCGATGGAGGGGTCTGGCGTCGCCGTCGTCGGATGGGCCGCAGCCGGCCAGCGCGAGGAGGACGAGAGTCCAGGCGGCCGATGCGCAGCGCATTGTCTGCGCCATCAGGCCACCTTGCTCCGCGACAGCAACGCGCCGCTGATCACCGCGGGGACGAGGAGCCAGCTGCCCCAGAGCAGCCAGGTGGTCGCCCTTCCGGGCAGGCCCGTGCTCAGGCCGAGATCCTTCAGGACCTCCGGACCCGCGAAGGTGTGCATCATCTGTACACGATAGAGGCCGGCCGGATTTCCCACGACGAGGGCCGAGACGGCCGACTGGGAGAGCCCGCCGTCCGTGATCACCAGCAGGCCCAACACGCCCAGATCGTAGAAGAAGACGAGACTGAACCACACGACCACCACGATGCTGGCCGCGCTCACCTGGCGTCGCGTCACGGTGGAGATCAGCAATCCGATCGAGAGGAACGCCAGCCCGAGCAGCAGCGTCGGTCCCATCAGCGCCAGCAGCGTGCGCACGCCGGCCGGGTCGCTCACCAACATGGCGGCCCCGAGGCCCAGGGCGACGGCCGCGCAGAGCGCGAGGCTGCGGCCAAGGAGCTTCGCGGCGACGACCTCGAAGCGACCGACGGGCAACGAGAGCAGCAGGCCCAGTGTGTTGCGCTCGCGCTCACCCACGATGGCGTCGTGCGAGAGCACCAGGGCCACGAGCGGCACCAGCAGGCTGGCCAGCGTCACCAGGCTGGGGCCGGTGAGCTTGGCGACCTCGGCCTCGGCGCTGCGGCCGTAGAGCCCGACCCCGGAGGCGAGCAGTGCGAAGAGCACACTGATTACCAGCACCCAGCGGTCGCGCGTCCGCTCGAGCAGCTCGTGCCAGACGAGTGCGCGTCCGACTCGTCCCATCACGCGGCCCCCATGAGCTTGTCATATACGACGTCGAGGGTCGGCTCTTCGACCCGAATGCCACGCACCACACCGGGGAAGCCGCTCTGGATCTCCACCAACTCGAGGGTCTCGTCCGAGGCGACCTCAGCCAGGATGCGATCCCCCACGCGCTCGATCCGGCCCTTACCCCACGTCCGCATCGCTTGGCAGAGCAGCTCGACCTTCGCGTCCGTGGCCTGGCCGACCTCGAGCCAGATGCGATGTGGCAGGCTCGCGATGCGCCGCAGGTCTTCCGCCGTTCCGTGCGCGATCACGCGCCCGTCGCGAAGCACGCAGATCTCGTCCATCCTGCGCTCCATCAATGCCAGGTCGTGGGTGGAGGCGAGCACCATGCGACCGGCCTCGCGCCACTCGGTGATCACAGACCACAGCACCGAGAGCCCCTCCTGATCGAGACCGGAAGTCGGCTCGTCCAGCACGAGCAGATCGGGTTGCGAGAGGATGGCCACACCCAGGCCGAGCCGCTGGCGCATGCCGCGCGAGTAGCCGCGGATCGCGCGCCGCGCGGCGTGTATGAGGCCGACCCGGTCCAGCACCGCCTGCACGCGACTGCGCGCAACGCCCCGCGCGCTGGCAAAGAAGCGCAGCAGCTGCTGGCCGGTCAGATTCTCAGAGAAGGCGACGCGCTCCGGCAGATATCCGATGCGTGCCTTCCAATCATTGTCGATCGCCACTCGCTTGCCGTTCACCTCGAAGACGGCGAAGTCGGGACGTACGAGGCCGAGCAGGACCTTGATGAAGGTGGACTTCCCGGCTCCATTGGGCCCCACCAACATCACGGCGCGCCCCTCCTCGACCGAGAGGCTCACGTCGTCGAGTGCCTGCAGCCGACCGAATCGCACCGAGACACCGCGCGCCTGCAGGCCCCTCATGGTTCGGGATCCCCGAGCAGCGGCGATTGGTCGATGATGGTCGGCGTTCGTAGCATCGGAAGGCGGTCCGCCAGGTGGGAGAGAGTCTCGAGTGCGGGACTGCGAAGCAGAAGCACCGCGCTGGGGTAGCGGTAGAGCAGGCTGGCGGTGAAGCTGTCCACCCGATGTGGACGGTCACCAATGCCGTCCCCGTCCTGGTCCCAGCCGAGGTAGTCGCCCCAGTAATTGCCGCGTCCGGACTCGCCCCAGATCTGGTCCTCGGCACCGACGTAGAAGACCTGCTCGCGATTGCCACGAATGACGTTGCCCCGCATCAGGTTGCGCCGGGTGCCCGCCCAGATCTTCAGCCCGATCTCGTTGTCCTGCACCACGTTGCCCTCGATCACGTTCTCGGTGCTCGAGAAGAAGAACATGCCATTCCCGTTGCGCTCGAGTCGGTTGCGGTGGATCTCCGAGTCCTGCACGTCCCGGAAGAGCAGGCCCTGCCGCAGATTGCCGGAGGCGTGATTGTCCTCGACGAGGAGATGGCGGCTCTCCATCAAGGCGATCCCGACGGTGTTGTCGTTCATCACGTTTGCCCGCAGGGTATTGCTGTACGAGTACATATAGTGGACACCGAAGCGTACGTTCTCGGCCAGGTTGCCCTCGAAGAGGCTGTCCTCGGTGGCGGCGACGTAGATGCCGTCACGTACATCCCGCACTTCGTTGCCCCGCACTACGAGATTGCTGGCATCGAAGAGGTGGATGCCGTTGCCACGATCGGTCCGGCGCACGCCTCTGCGCCCCCAGACGCGGTTGTCGACGATCTGCACGCCATCGGTCTCGTGCACCCAGATGCCGAATGCACAGTCGCGAAGCGTGTTGTCGTGCAACACGGCGCCGGTCGCGGACGGCTCGACGTAGATGCAGGCATCCGGAGCGCCGACGTCATTACCGCTATTCCGCACATCGATGCCCTCGACGCGGGCACCGGGCGCAGCGACGACGAGGGGCGTACCGACACCGCCGCCGTCGATGATGCCACCTCGGCCACGCAGGATCAGCGGCTTCTCGATGCGGATCGGCCCGGGGTAGATGCCGGGTTCAAGCTCGATGACATCGCCCGGTAGGGCACGGTCGAGCACCGATTGCAGGCCCTCGCGGTCCGGCGCGGTATGGAGCGATGCCGCACCCGCCGCATAGGTCAGCCAAATTCCCGTCAGGGTCGCGATTGCGACCGCCAGGCCCGCGAGGAAGAGTTGCATCATACGTCCGCCACGGCGATTCGGAGCTTGATGACCTTCTGGTGATCACGCGGTGTCAGGTCATCGCGGTCCTCGAGCATCGCCAAGCCGATCACTGGGGGGCACTTCTGGTCGTCGCGGTAGGTGGCCTCACACTCCATGCACGAGAGACACTCGCGCGGATCGATGCTGCCGTCCGGCCGGAACGCCCTCGGCTCGCAGGCGCGTGTACAGATTTGACAGGAGCTGCAGAAGGCGCGGCGCTTCGGTCCAGAGGGGCGGAAGCTGCTGAAGAGGGCGAGCCCGCCCCCCATCGGACAGATGTAGCGGCAGAAGGGCCGATACATCAAGAACGAGAGAAGGAAGAGCACGCTCCACCAGACCACGAAGCCCCACGACCGCGTCCAGATCGGGACCAGGAAGGTCGATTTGAAGGGCTCCACCTCGGCCATCCGCTCAGCCAGGATGCTGTCCCAGAGGAAGACGCCGAGCAGCAGTGCCAGAATCCCGTAGCGCAGATAGCGAAGCTTCAGATGGATGGCATCCGGGAGCTCGAAGCCCTGGAAGCCGAGCTTCTGCGTGATCTTGAAGGCGAGCTCGTTCATGGCGCCGTAGGGGCAGACCCATCCGCAGAAGACGCCGCGCCCCCATATCGCGGACACGACGATGATGAAGATCCATGAGATGAAGATCAGCGGCTCGCTCAGAAAGAGATCCCATCGCCACTCGTGGATCACCGATCCCACAGCCGTGAAGATCTGCGTGACTGAGGGTTGTGCGCCCATGTACACGCCGACGACGAGAAAGCTGAAGATCATGCTCGCCAGGTGGAGTCGGCCCAGGCGCTTCTCGCCTGCGGTCGTGTACTGGCGCGCCACGAACACACCCACGACGAGAAGCAGGTAGACGGCGAACACGCCGACGTCGAGTTGGCGATTGCGCCACGCCTGTCGCCAGGGGATGCCCGACGCCGTCTTATCCACGATGTAGACGCTTTCCGGGATCTGGTGGCTGGCCGTGAACTCGCGGTACTCGCGTGAGAAGCCACTGCGCCGGTCGTAGCGACTGCCGAGGAAGACCAGCTCGTAGGGCGAGCCCGGATCGAATCGGTCGCCGCGCAGAATGAAGAGTGCGCCCTCGGTCACCTCGGGTGCGTCCGCGGCGGAGACGTCGGGCTGGTTCCAGTAGTCGGTGTCACGAAAGGTAATCTCGCGCAGGCCCTGCTGGACGCGGACGCGGTCGAAGATGCCGCCGCGCACGAAGGCCGAGCCCTTGAAGGAGCCGCTGCCGCGGTTGAACACGACGAAGAGGTGCTCGCCCTCGATGAGTTGGCCCTTGTAGTAGTTGTAGCTGTGCTCGCCGAGCATTGACTTGCCGACTTGGGGTGCGTCCACGACGCCGAAGTAGAGGTCCACGTAGGGGTCGGAGGTCTCGTCCACCCCCATGTCGGCATGCGTGACCACGAGATGTCCGAGGGCACCTTTCTCGAGCATCTGCTGGAAGGTCCACGGCACCGGCTCCTCGACGAAGTGGCCCTGCGTGGTGGCACTCACGTCGAAGATATCCACGGCGGTGCCCAGGGCGCGCGCCGCGTCGAGCACCGTGATGTTCTGCGCCAGCACAGTCACCGTGGCGCCCGAGATCGCATCCACCGAGACGACGTCGGGCTTGTCGGTCCGCCCCACCACGATGCGCTGCAGGGCTGGCTGCCCGGCGTAGAAGCTCACGAAGTCGTGGAGCGCCTGCTCGGGAATGCCTATGAGTAGGATCGGCTCGCTGTGGTGGATGACCCGTGCGCCCGTGATCACGCCGTCGGGATCGAGGCCGATGAGAGTGACCAGCGGCTTGCCCGAGTAGGCCTTGATGTCGACGAAATCAGTCGATAGCGCGACCCAGCCCACGATGTCCCCGTCGGCGTCGAGCCCCTGCCAATGCTTCGTGCCCTCGACAGGACGGAAGTGTGCGGCCGCCGGCATGATTTCGGCGCAGGGCAATGTCGTGCAGTCCAGGGCGATCGGAGCCTTTCTCGCTGCGCCGGCCGGCGCAACGAGTGGCCCCGGCAGCCAGGATCCCGCGATCAGAACCAGGAGCAGGGGAAGGAGCCTGACGAGCAAGCTAGGCCTCGACGATCATCCTGCCCCGCATCTCCAGATGGAGGGCGTGGCAGAACCACGGGCAGTAATACCAGTACACGCCCGGAGCTCCTGCGGTGAAGGTGATGCTATTCGTGGAGCGCGGATTCACCACCATATTCACATCGTGGTTGGACATGCAGAATCCGTGTGACAGATCCTCCACGCTATCCAGGTTGGTCTGGATGACCTGGACCTCGTCCCCCGTCTTTACACGGAACTCGGTCATCGCGTAGACAGGTGCCACGCTGGTCACGTAGACGCGCACCCTGCCCTTGCCCTTGCGGATCACCTTGGTGTCCTGGAGGAGGTCCACACCATCCTCCTTGGCGAGCTTGTTGTAGTAGTCGTATCGCGGCCCGGAGCGCGGATCGACCTTCGAGGGGTGGATCATGTCGCGCCGCACCACGACGCAGTCGTGGGGCTCGGGGTAGGCCGGCCCGTCGTGGACCAGCTTCATCTTGTCGCCCGAGATGTCGACCAGTTGATCATTCTCGGCGTGCAGCGGTCCCACCGGCAGGAACCGGTCCTTCGAGAATTTGCACAGCGCGATCAGCCACTTGCCGTCGGCGTCCTTGGTCTCGCTCAGAGACGCGTTGGTGTGACCGATCTGGTAGTGGACGTCGAGCTTCTGGATGATCGGATCCACCTCCGGATCGTCGAAGGCCTCAATCGCCTTGGCGATATTCCACTTGGTGATCACCGAATCGATGAAGATCGACGTGTATGCGTTGCCGCGGCCATCGAAGGCCGTGTGCAGCGGCCCCAGACCCACCTCGGGCTCGGCCACCACCGCATCGCGCGGCTTGATCTTGCCGGCGAAGACGCCGTCGAGCTTGCTGATATCCACCACCGAGACGGTCGGGGAGAGCTTGCCGGAGCACACCGCGTACTTGCCCGTGGGGTCGATATTGACGCCATGCGGGCTCTTCGGGATCGGTATCCGCTGCACGTAGGGGCCGTTCTTGCCGCGTGCATCCACCACCGGTACCGAGCCGTCGCCCACCTTGATCGTCTTGCCCGCCTTCACGGCCTTCTGGATGGCCGCGAGGTTGAAGACATAGAGGTGGTCGCGGTCCGAGGCCATCATGCCCTCGAGTGTGACGCCGCCCTCGCTGTTGTAGCAGGTTGCGAACGAGTACTTGCCCTCGTAGTCGGTGGCGCAGAGGTCCAGGTTGCCCTCGACCAGGACCTGCCACTTCACCTCCATGGTCTCGCCGTCGATGGCCGTGTGCATGGCCCCGTAGGCCGCGGGATCATCGAGGTCACGGCCGTCGTTGGGCTGCGGGGTGCGGAACTCTGCGTTGCAGAGCACCAGTCCGGTCTTGTGGCGCTGCGGGAAGATCCCGTGCGTCCCCTGGGAGTTGGGGATGTCCGTGATCTTGTCCGTCTGCATGATGTCGCAGCGCACGCGAGCGAGGCGGGCATTGGCCTTGTCGTTCACGTAGACGTAGCGGCCGTCGTAGGTGCCGTCCGTGTAGGAGAGGTGCACGTGGTGCGTGTCGCCCGAATCGCGTCCACCAAGCAGCTGCTTCGACCAATCATCGCGTCCCCAGCCGGTCGCACAGTCGCGTCCCACGACGGGAATTCGCATCAGCTCGCGCATCGAGGGCACACCGACGATGCGGATCTCGCCGGACTGCCCGCCGCTCCAGAAGCCGTAGTAATGATCCAGCTTGCCGGGCGGGACATGGAAGTCGAGCCCGCCCTCGCTCGAGGCTGCGTGGGCCGCCGAGGGCCCGAAGAAGCGACTGAGGGTCGATGACCCCTCGTCGCCGCGGAGCGCCAGGGCGCCCGCACCCACGATCCCGGCGCCTACTGTCACACTCCCCTTCATGAAGTCGCGCCGGCCAGTGGAAGTCACTTCATCCTTCTGCACGCCTTCACGGTCTTGATCCGACATTTCGTTCCTCTCTCTTGGCCATCAGGCCACCATTGATTCCCAATTTGGCGATGTGGCGACGCTTCCGTCACGGCGCTGAACTCGGGCGAAGTTTGGCTCGTGCAACGGATATCCCCCTGCAGCGACCCAGTCCACGCAACGCATCGTGGCACACGCATCGCTGCTTCCCCTGGCGCGGTCGTGGCCCCTCGAATCGAGCCCTGGGGCGGTCCAGCGCGCGCATCCTACGACACAGAATCCGATCAGATCGAGTGAGCGATTGCACACTGTATCCACACCCCAAGGCTGCAGATACATCCACTGTGCCGAATTGTCACATATCGTACCCGTTCATGAGGCAAACCGTCGCATTTCGGACTGTCGGCCCTGCGGTCGCTTGGGTGTGGTCTCATCCCCCCGCCGCAGGCTCCGGCTCGGCCAGACCCTCCTCGACCGTCGGTGCCTCGACGCGACCGAGTAGACTCCTCGGGCCTCGCACGTGAATCCAGCCAAAGGAGGAAGATGACCTTGCCCACCGACGTCGAGATCGCTCGAGCCGCCAAGCCTCGTCCGATCCACGAGATCGCCTTGCGGCTGGGTCTGCAGGAAGCCGACCTCCATCTCTACGGCCGTGATGTCGCGAAGATCGCTCTTTCGGTGCTCGAGCGGCCGCGCGCCGCGGAGGCCGAGCCGCGGCTGGTGCTCGTCTCGGCGATTACGCCCACGCCGGCGGGCGAGGGCAAGACGACCACCAGCATCGGCCTCGCGGACGCGCTGGCGCGCCAAGGCCAGTCGGTCTGCCTGGCGCTTCGCGAGCCGTCGCTGGGCCCGTGTCTGGGGATGAAGGGAGGCGCGGCGGGCGGCGGGCGCAGCCAGGTGATCCCGATGGAGCGGATCAACCTCCATTTCACCGGTGACTTCCACGCCATCACGACGGCCAACAACCTGCTCGCCGCACTGGTCGGCAACCACCTCCACCAGGGCAACGAGCTGGACATCGATCCGAAGCGCGTCGTCTGGCGCCGCGTGCTCGACCTCAACGACCGCGCCCTGCGTTACGTCGTGGTGGGCCTGGGCGGGACCGCGGACGGTGTGCCCCACGAGACCGGCTTCGACATCACGGCGGCCTCCGAGGTGATGGCCATGCTCTGCTTGGCCAATGATGCCGAGGATATGCGCGCGCGCCTGGACCGGGCGCTGGTTGCGTACACACGAAAGGGCGAGCCGGTGACGGCCGCGCAGCTCGAGGCGGGTGGCGCGATGCTTGCCCTGCTGCTGGATGCCCTCCAGCCCAATCTGGTGCAGACGCTGGAGGGCACGCCGGCCCTGCTGCACGGCGGCCCCTTCGCGAACATCGCACACGGCTGCAATAGTGTGCTCGCCACCAAAATGGCGATGCACTGTGCGGATTGGACGATCACCGAGGCCGGCTTCGGCTTCGATCTCGGGGCCGAGAAGTTCTTCGACATCAAGTGCAGGTCGGCGGGTCTCGATACCGCGGCCGTGGTATTGGTGGCGACGTGCCGCGCGCTCAAGATGCACGGCGGTGTCAAGAAGGCGGATCTAGCCAGCCCGAATGCGGCCGCTGTG
The DNA here is from genome assembly GCA_019310975.1 of Deltaproteobacteria bacterium. Classification (GTDB taxonomy): domain Bacteria; phylum Myxococcota_A; class UBA9160; order UBA9160; family UBA4427; genus JAFDDH01. Next base: position 11,501 of record JAFDDH010000122.1, read on the forward strand.
GCCGCTGGGCTCGTCAATCTCGAGAAGCATGTGGAGAGCATCCACGCCTTCGGTGAGGCGCCGGTGGTGGCGCTGAACCGTTTCAGCAACGACACCGACGCAGAGATCGAGACCGTGCGGCGACGCTGCGCCGAGCTGAATGTCCCCTTCGCGGTCTCCGATCACCACGCCCGCGGTGGCGCAGGCGCCGAGGAGCTGGCGCGCGCAGTGATCAGCCACACGGAGAGGGCACAGCGCCCGTTCTCACCGCTCTACGAGTGGGACCAGCCGGTGCGCGAGAAGATCGTCATCGTGGCGAAGCGGATGTATGGCGCCGGTAGCGTGGTCTACACGAAGAGCGCGCGGCGAGATCTGAGCGAGATCGAGCGCCTCGGCTACGCGGGGCTGCCCGTATGCATCGCCAAGATTCCCGGCTCGCTATCCGACGACCCGAAGCTGCGCGGACGGCCCGAGGGCTTCGAGCTCACCGTCGGCAGTGTGCAGATCAATGCAGGCGCCGGCTTTCTCGTCGTGTTCACCGGCGACATCATGCGGATGCCGGGGCTGCCGCGACGACCGATCGCCGAGCGCATCGATGTCGTGGATGGCCGGATCGTCGGTCT
>JAFDDH010000321.1 GCA_019310975.1 Deltaproteobacteria bacterium
CTTTCATGGGATGGAAGACGGCGCGCAGGCCCAGAAAAGTACCCACCTGGTTGATGGAGATCACGCGGTTGTAGTCCTCGAGGGTGGTATCGACCACCGAGGCGAAGTGCGTGATGGCGGCATTGTTGACGAGCACCGTGAGTGGGCCGAATGTCTGGGCGGCCGCGACGGCATTCGACCAGTCCTCCTCGCTCCGGACGTCGAGATGTGCGTAGGTCGCCGCCTCGCCGATATCCTTGGCGACGGCCTCGCCCTCGGCATCGAGGATGTCGCCGAGCACCACCTGGGCGCCCTCTTTGGCGAAGAGCCGGGCCTCGCACTCGCCCTGGCCGCGCGCCGCGCCCGTGATGATGGCCACCTTGCCGTCGAGTCTTCCCATTTCACTCGTGTCCTTCGAATCTCGGCCTCGCTCGGGAGCCGTCTGGGGGCTGGTATCCTAACGCCATGCAGAGACTGTCGCTTCGCCTCGCCCACAAAGACATCGAGCCCCGAGTGGAGGAGACGCCGACCGGCTTCGTGCAGATCGAGCACGGGCTCTCCCGGGCTGTGCTGCTCACTCCAGAGGAGATCGACCCCGAACTCCGCTATCCGCTGATCACGGTCTTCCACGGCGCGGGGCGACAGGATGAGATGCTCGTGAAGGCGTGCCGGGACGAGCCCGAGAAGCGACAGGCGTTCTTCCTGGTTCCCCGATCCGTCGAGCCGACCTGGGATCTGATTGCCGGCACCGGCGAGACGGATCTCGAATTCCTCGAGTACGCGTGGGATCTGATCTATCGCCGCTATCCAGTCGACGAGAAGCGTCAGGCGCTACTCGGCTACTCGGACGGCGCGAGCTATGCGCTCTCGATGGCACTCTCGAACCCGGGCTTCTTCGACGCAGCACTCTGCTGGGCGGCGGGCTTCGTGGTGGTCGATCGCAGCGCGCTCGACGATCAGGGGCGAAAGCCACGCCTCTACCTCGAGTACGGTACCCATGACCCCCTCTTCCCCTTCGAGCAGATTGCGCTGCCGATGCGCGAGAACCTGCTCGCCGCCGGCTACGAGGTCGAATTCAGCGTGGACGAAGGTGGGCGCCACTGGCCGTCGGGGACATTCCAGGGCGAGGCGCTCGACTGGTACTTCGCTTCTTCCTGCTAGCAGCCCGTTGAAAAACCCGCGTCGAGCCAGGTGGCGGAATTTTGGTCCAGATCAAGGCGCGGAACTGCAGGCGTAGTTGCTCTACGGCAAGGTTTCGCAACGCAGAGCTGGGCCAAAAGGCCGGTGCATGGCGACGGCGGGGGTTCTTCAACGGGCTGCTACCAGCCTCAGCTGGTCGACTGCTCGCGACACAGCACGAAGTAGCCCATCACACGGGATTCCTTTCGGTAGGCTATGCCGATGGACACGTGCTCCGAGACCCGTCGCATGTAGTCGCGGGTCTTGTTGTAGACGAACATCTGTAGGCCCCGGGAGTTGGGCCGCACTCTCGGCCAACCCGCGGGCGTGGCTCCGTGGGGAACCTGGAAGTAGTCCACGACGACGGCGCCGCGCACGTCGGTCCCATTCTCGGCGGTCGCGTGTGCGACGAAGTAGCCGGGACCGATCAGCGGGCGCACCACGGTCTCGTTGTAGCCCCAGAGCTCGCCCGCCCGACCCTCGGGCCGACACCAGCGCTTCTGGAACATCCGTGGTGAATGACCTCGCAGCCGTCGGCCACGCCAGGCGGCACGAAGTAGTCGAGGTCGAGTGCAGGCGCGTCCGCAGCCGTCTCGTAGAGGCGCTCCTGATCGGAGGCCGAGAGCGCGTACACCTCGCGCAATCGCTCGACCTGCTCGAGGGCGTCGAGATGAGCTGCGATGTCCTGGACTTTCTCTTGCGAGCGAACGAGGTCAACGAGCGTCATGGCGGATCCTCCGTCGCGGGGCGGCGGTGCCCGGCGCGAAGAGTAGCCCGCCGTCAGGGAGGACGACCCGGGCCAAGGATCGGCCAGGCCGCGGGCCAGGCCGCGGAAGGTCCTGCGGAGCGGGACCGCTAGCTGGGCGGAAGGTCCTGCGGAGCGGGACCGCTAGCTGGGCGGAAGGTCCTGCGGAGCGGGACCGCTAGTCAGCCGCCGAGTCGCTTGAAGACTGCCTCGGGGCTCTCGCCGCCTTCCTCATCGGGCATTGCCTTGAGGGAGGTGCTGAGCTGGGCGCAGATGGAGTCGGCGCTGTCGATACCACGGGTCTTGAGCTCCCCGGGAAGGATCTTGTCTACGACCACGGCCAGCTGGCTGGCCGTTACAGAGCCCGCTTCGAGACCGGCCTGTTTGAGGGCCAGCCGTACGGTTCCGCGGGCCTCGAGTCGGTCCAGGGTGCTCGAGCTCTCGAGCTCCTCGCACAGAGTCGTAAAGGCATTGCTGTCGGCCATGGCTGGGTCTTCCCCTCCAGCGGCATCGCGTGATCGAAGTCGTCGTTCGCCGACGCACCTTCATGGCCGCGCGGACGACCCACCTCATCGGCGCAACCCAGCGGCAACTGGAGCGTGCCCGGTCAGAAAAGTGGCCGCTCGATCGAGCCCGCAGGGCGGGGCCGCCTCCCCTCGGGCTGAACTCCTGTCGCGGATCGAGAATTGGCCCGCTTCTCTAAAGCGCGCTTCTGTACGGCCCGATTCATCGAGGGAGAACGCTTCAACTCCCCGATCGGTCTCCTGTTCGGCCGGCTTTTCGGAGATGGTCTTCGTGCCCTTCGAGCTCGTCATAGTCGGCTTTCTGGCCCTCGTCGTCCCGATGTGCTGGGTCGGCCTCATCCGCTCGAAGCGGCGGCCCGCCGTCGGCCCGTGGTTGGCTGGCTGGGTGCTGGTGCTCGGGGTCGTCGGGTTCGAGACCCTGCTTGGCGCCGCCACCGATTGGACAATGCCCGGGTCCGTGGTGGGAATGGCCTGGGTCCATCCAGGCGGCATCTGGATCTCGCCGGCGCGCCTCGCGTCGGGCGGCGCGGTGCTGGCGATGGCGACGGCACAGATCAGCTTCATCCTGACGCGATCGCGCGGCGCGCGCGCGTTGATGATGGAGCGAAGGACGCTCTCCGCCGTGATCGAGACGGCCCCCATCGGCATCCTCGTGGAGGGACCCGACCACCGCATCGAGCTCGTCAACCGCACAGGCGTCGAGCACATCTTGTGTGGGGGCACGCCGGCCGACTGGTTGGGTCGCACGTTCTTCGAGATGTCCGACGCGCTCCTGCCTCGCATCTACGACGCCAAGGCGAAGCAGCAGATCATCGAGCAGGCTACGCGCGCGGGTCGAGTGGTCAAGGACCTGGAGATCGTGCTGCACGAACCCGAGGAGCGGATCGTCACACTCTGCGCGAGCCCGGTCTCCTCGAACGATGGGGAGAAGCTGGGGCGGGTCTGGCTGAGTCGTGACGTCACCGAGGAGCGGCGGCTCGGCGAGCAGCTGCGTCACTCGCAGAAGCTGGAAACCATCGGCACCCTCTCGGGCGGGATCGCGCACGACTTCAACAACCAGCTGGCGGTGATCCTGGGCAACGTGCGCTACGCGCAGGGAAGGATCTCTGGCGACGACGAGGACACGCTCGAGCTGCGCGAGTCGCTTTCCGATCTCGAGCGCGCCGCGGATCACTGCGCGGGGCTCACGCGCTCGCTCCTGGCCTTCGCGCGGCGCTCGCCGGTCAGGATCCAATGTCTCGAGGCCGAACACGTAATGGGAGAGCTCGAGGAGCTGCTGCGCCCACTGATTCCGAGCAGTATCGAGATCGAGGTCGAGGTGGCGCCGGGTCTCGCGCCCGTGGCCGCGGATCCGACGCAGATCCAGCAGGTGATCCTGAATCTCGCGGTCAATGCGCGCGACGCCATGAAGGATCGCGGGCTGCTCGAGATCCGCGTGGTGGCGCGCAGTATGGACGAGGCGGCGGCACGCGATGTTCTCGGCGCGCGACCGGGCCAGTTCATCGAGATCAGCGTGAGCGACACCGGAGCCGGATTGGATCCGGAGAGCCTGACTCGAATCTTCGAGCCCTTCTACACCACCAAGCCGGTGGGCGAGGGGACGGGTCTGGGGCTGGCCATCGTGCACGGGGTGGTCAGTGCACACCGTGGCTGGATCGAGGTCCAGAGTGTGCCGGGTCGGGGGACCACATTTCGGGTTCTGCTGCCCGTGGCTTCGGAAACTGTGGCCGATCGTCGACCACCGGGCGAGTCGAGTGCAGCGGCCGGGGGCGAGACCATCCTCGTGGTCGACGACGAGCCGGCCATCCGCCGGCTGGCACGGCTCGAGCTCGAGCGCTGCGGCTTTCGCGTGCTCGAAGCCGAGGACGGCGATCGCGCGATGGAGATCTTCGAGCAGCACAGAGAGGAGATCGACCTGGTCTTCCTCGACATGACGATGCCGGGCATGGACGGGCTTGAGGTTCGGTCGGCAGTGCTGGAGCAGTGCCCCGCCATGCGTGTGATCTTGACCAGTGGCCACTCGCCGACGGAACTCTCCGTGCTCGGAGCGGAGCGCCCTCCATTCCTACACAAGCCCTACGCGATGGCTGAGCTCTCCGGCCGTATTCGTAGCGTGCTGGACGCGTAGGACGGCCACTACCCGGAGCGTGCCCCGGCACTCCGATCACGATCGTTGGTATCGTCCGTGGGCGCCACCGCTGGGGCCAGCGGCACCTCGTCCTGTGTCGACGCTTGCGCCAGCTCTTTTCCAGTATGGATGTGGAGGTCGCGCTGCGGGAAGGGGATGACGAGGTTCGCGGCTTCCAGGGCTGCCGCGATTTGCGTGCAGAGCTGGCTGCGGATCTGGAGGAAGCTGTCGAATTCGTCGGTCCAGGCACGCAGCTCGAAATCCAGCGAGCTGTCTCCGAAGCCCTGGAAGAGCACGTAGGGTTCCGGCTCGGCGAGAATGTGGTCGCCCCCCTTGCCCACCTCGAGCAGGGTTTCCAGGACGAGACGCGGATCGCTCCCGTAGGCGACACCGACTGGGATCTCGATCCGCCTGCGTCGATCCGATTTCGTCCAGTTGGTGACTTGTTGGGCGATCAGGTCCGCATTCGGGACGATCACCTCGGCGCCCTGCCAGGTACGCACCGTGCTCGAACGAATTCCGATGCTCTTTACCTCACCGAAGATCTCACCGAGCGCGATCGTGTCCCCCACCTCCACGGGTCGCTCCGTCAGCAGGATGATGCCGGAAAGGAAGTTGTTCACGATGGTCTGGAGACCAAATCCGATCCCGACTCCGAATGCGCCGGCCAGCAGTGTGAAGCGGTTCATGTCGAAGCCGATCGCGATTGTGGCGAGGACGAATCCAATGCTCATCAGGATGTAGTGGAGCAGCGTCGAGATCGCATAGGGGCGCCCCTTGGCGAGACGCAGATGTGGATAGATGTCCTCCGCCAGCAGGAAGCGGATGAACCGTGAGAGCAGCATGGCCGCGTAGAAGGTGAGGGCGGCCGCCAAGATGTCGCCGAAAGTAATTTCGACTTCCGGAATCGGCAGCGAACGCGAGAAGAAGGCCGTGACCGACTCCTCGGCGTTGTCGAGCAGCTCGGCCCGCCGCAGCGTGGCGGTCGCCCATAGGTACCAGGCAAGGGCATGCACCGCGAAGGCGGTTCGCTTTCGGATCAGCCAGCGATGGCGGGACACCATCCCGAGCAGCACGAGCGGTGGGACGCGGGACGCACCGTAGAGGACGACGGCGGCGTATGTGGACCAGATCAGCGTGCTCCCGATCAGGTTGGCCAATGCCCCGTAACCGACGAGGTTTGCGGCGAGTCCAACCGCCGACAAGAAGAAGACGCTACGCAGCGCGTAGCCGACACAGCGGAAGAGCCAGCTTCTCGCCATCTCCCTGGGGATATCCCGAAGCCTCGACGGGCGCAGCCACCAGCCGCAGACCAGGAGCAGGATCAGCGTCTCCGCCGTGAACGTCAGACGATAGAGGCCGAGCAGTGGAGAGATGATCTCCCTCAGCTGATGGATGAAATAGACGCCCACCACCAGGTTGAGGAGCGGGAAGAGCGGTCGGTCGACGATCTGGCGCAGGATCAACACGGCCGGGATCAGCGATGCAGCCCCCAGCACGGGGGCGAGCACGCGGCCGATCTCGGGAATCGTGAAGAGGGCGACGAAGAAGCTGATCAGCATCGCCAGCGAAATCGGGCGGTCGAAGATGGCACGAATCGGCGCCAGGTCGTCGCCAGCGAGCTTCTTGTGGACGCGATCTCTGGACGCGATCAGGGCCACGCCCAGGAGTGCACTCAACACCAGATAGGTCACGACACCAGACCGATTGTCGTCCCAGTACTCCGAGAGAAGCAGCTGTTCGCGCTTTTCGTGGTCGACCAGTTGCGCCTGGATCTCCGCTGCGCTCATCGGATCCCAGAACTCGAGACTCCACATCGGCAGGGAGTCACGCTGGAAGACCAGACCCACGAGCGCGTTGCGTGAGTCCGCGATCGCCTTGAGCTCG
>JAFDDH010000123.1 GCA_019310975.1 Deltaproteobacteria bacterium
CAAGAAACCCGAGTCGCGGCGCACCCGCGACCAACCCAAGGTGTAGGGGAATGTCGTGGCGGAACGGTACCCAACGACCCTCCTGACATAAACTCACGTCCGCAAATGCTCGTAACCCGTCGCTTTCATTAAGTTTCAATGGGATGTACCAGATCGGGGGGTGAGCGAGGCCTGCGGCTCGGACTCCGAGTCCTTCGCGGAAGGTTGATCGTCGTGTTCGTCGTCGGCCGGCATCTCAGCGCCCCGGTGATCAACAGGTGAATTCGTCCCGCCGACTCTCATTCCCAAGAGTTCCCGGATGCTGGGATGCCGGGAGAACGCCTGCCCTATCGCGCCGGCTGGGCGTCATCCGATCGGAGAGCGCCGTCGATGGCAGACGCGCACTACGAACGACCGTCCGCCATGGAAGGCCAACGAGGCGCTGAACATCGCTCTCTACAGCTACGACGGTGAGCTCTTCTGGGGCTTCAACGCCGATTCGCAAGCCCTCCCCGATCTGCACGAGTTCGTGGAGTCGATCTCCGTCGACTTCGAAGTGCTGGTCCGCGAGGCTCACCCCGCTTGCATAGCGACAGCACGCCACATGGAATGCCCTCACCAGTCGGAGTCGCGAGCCCAGCGGAGGCCGCAGGCGACCCCGGTGTCCGCAATGTGGCCGGGTCGGGACGCAGCGACCCGATCCCCCGGCTGCTCGAGCCGCCGACGACGTGACCGGTCACGGATGCGACTGGGTTGCTCTTCGGCTCTATACTGGAGGCACGCTCGGCCCCCCGCCAAGGCAACACGCTGCATGTAGAACATGTAGAAGAGGAAGGGGAGAGGTCCCATGTCGATCTCCAGCTGGGTTGCATCGAAGCGAGGGAATCCGCGCGCGCGCAGCGCGCAGATCGACGGCTCGCTGCATCCCGACTTTGCACGAGTGGCGCGTGCGCTGCGTCGCCAGATCGAGCGCTACGACGGGGGAGCGGCCGTATGCGTCTATCACCGCGGCCGCTGCGTGGTGGATCTGTGGGGCGGCGTGCGGGACCGCGCGGGTCGCCCCTGGCAGTCCGACACCATGTCGCCGAGCTTCTCCACCACCAAGGGTGTGGCGTCGACACTCGTTCACATCATGGTGGACCGGGGCCTGCTCGACTACGACGAACGCATCGCCTTCTACTGGCCCGAGTTCGCCCGCGCCGGCAAGCAGGACATTACCCTGCGCCAGGTCCTCGCCCATCAATCGGGCCTCTATCACATCCGCCAGATGATCGACCACGCGGACCGTATGCTCGACTGGGAGCACATGGTTCATGCCATCGAGAACGTCGAGCCCGTCCATCCGCCGGGTGAGCGCACCGGATACCACGGCCTCACCTACGGTTTCCTGGTGGGCGAGGTCCTGCAGCGCGTTACCGGCCAGAGCTTCCCGAGCCTTGTCCGGACCGAGCTCGCCGAGCCGCTCGCACTCGACGGCCTCTACGTGGGCGCCCCCGAAGAGGTCCTCGACCGCGCGGCCGAGCTGATGTGGCCGCGCGCCGCAGAGGCCCTGCGCAAGCTGCCAGCCGGCGGCGCGCTGCGTAAGCTCGGAACGCTGGCCGAGGCGGGCAATGCCCGGTTGCGCACCGCTCTGGGATGGATGGGCGTCGATTTCGACCTGGCCAGCCTGGTCGATGCCCTGGCACCCAAGGGCATCAGTGGCTTCGACTTCGGCGCGGGAGAGACCCTGCGCGTCGCCATCCCAGCCGGCAACGGCCTGTTCACCGCCCGCTCGCTCGCTCGCATGTACGCCGCCCTTGCGGGCGGAGGCGAGATCGACGGAATCCGCATCCTATCCCCGGAGACCCTCGCCCGGGCGACCGAGCGGCAGCAGCGCACCGCCGGCAAGGCGGTGCTTCCCTTCGACATGCGCTGGCGCCTCGGCTACCACGGCATCGCGACGACGCGTGGATTCCCGCGCAACGCATTCGGCCACTTCGGTTTTGGCGGCTCGGGGGCGTGGGCCGATCCGAGCCGTGAGCTCGCCGTCGCCCTGATCGTCAACTGTGGCATGGGGACACCCTTCGGCGACACGCGTACGGCCCGCATCAGCGGCACGGCCCTGGCCGCGGCGATCAGTCGCGAGCCACGCCGCCACCGCCGGCGTTCCTTTGCGGGCCGTCGTCCCGCGCCTGCGCCAGCAGGTCAGCCCGGCTCGTAGGAGCGATCATGGACAGGCTCGACTTCCAGGACGCCTCGTTCCTCTACATCGAGAACGAGGTCAACCACATGCACATCGCCGTCGTGGCGATCTTCGAGGGCCCGCCACCGCGCGGCCGCGAGATCGAGGAGATGATCGACTCGAAGCTCCATCTGGTGCCGCGCTACCGCCAGAAGGTGCGCTTCGTGCCATTCGACGTCGGCCGCCCGGTCTGGAGCGACGACCATCACTTCAACCTCGGATACCACGTTCGGCGCACCGCGCTGCCCTTTCCGGGCACCGACGAGCAGCTGCGTACCCTGGTCGGCCGCGTGATGTCCCAGCAGCTCGATCGTGCGAGGCCCCTCTGGGAGCTCTGGGTCGCGGAGGGCCTGGAGGACGATCGCTGGGCGATCCTCTCCAAGATGCACCACTGCATGGTGGACGGCGTTTCGGGTAGCGATCTGCTGAGCGTCATCATGGACGACGAGCCGGCCGCCGCGCATCCCGAAGCCGAAGCGTGGGAGCCCGCACCGCCGCCGTCGCGACTCTCGCTTCTCGCCGACTCCGTGGCCGGCGGTCTCACGAGCCCCGGCGACGGACTGCGCGCCCTGCGCAGGGTGCTCGCCGCTCCCGGACGCGCCTGGCGGGAGCTGGGCGAGCTGACCGACGGGCTCTCGACGTTCCGAAACATCGCGAGCTCCAAGGTCGAGTCCTCGCTCAACGGACCGATCGGCCCCCACCGGCGCTGGCACTGGGCCGCCACGACCCTGGCCGAAGTGAAGAAGATCCGGAGCGCACACGGCGGCACCGTGAACGATGTGGTGCTATCCGCGATCACGCGCGGCTTTCGCGACCTGATGCTCTCGCGGGGCGAGCCGGTCGAGGGGCTCTGCGTGCGAACTCTGGTGCCGGTGTCGGTGCGGACATCCGACGAGCGCGGCACGTTCAACAACCGCGTCTCGGCAATGTTCGCCGAGCTGCCGATGGGGACCGAAGATCCTGTCGAACGCCTTTCCTCCATCCGGGCCCAGATGGAGAATCTGAAGGAGCACCATCAGGCGGTCGCCGCGGAGACACTGACTTCGATGTCGGGCTTTGCGCCTCCCATGCTGCTGGCTCTGGGTGCGCGCCTATTCGCCGACATGGAGCAGCACACCGTGCAGACGGTGACGACCAACGTGCCGGGCCCGCAGCGCACCCTCTATGCGACCGGGCGCCGGATGCAGAGCGCGTATCCCTACGTCCCACTGGCGGGGTCGGTGAGGATCGGCGTCGCGATCTTCTCCTACGTCGGCCATCTCACGTTTGGTATCACGGGCGACTACAACACCGCGCCGGACATCGACGTGCTCGCCGCCGGGATCGAGACCGGCTTCGCCGAGCTGCTGGCGGCGAGCTAGCCTGCTCGAAGAGCGTGGTTGCTGAGCAGGCCCTCTGCGTAGACAGAATTGCAGCGAGTGGAGCTTGGCTGCATCTGCGGTCGACAGGCCGACTGAAGGAAAGTGGTCATGAGTGTCGAGTTCGATCCCTTCTCCACCCATCTCGGTGCCGACCCCTATCCGCTCTATCGTGAGCTTCGCGAGCAAGGTCCGGTTCACCATGCGATGCCGTCGGACATTCATTGCATCACCCGCTACGAAGAGGCGCGATCGGTGTTGGGCCAGCCCGAGCTCTTCTCATCTCGCGCAATGGAGACAGTATTTGCCAGGGGGAGTAATGTAAAGTTCAAGATGCGTCACGTCATGGGAGTAGTGCGCTTTCTATGGCGGATGCGTGCCAGCCTCATCCATTTTCGCAAGGCCGGCAGCATCATCACCATCGACCCACCCCGTCACGGCGAGCTTCGCTCGATCGTGAATCGTGGCTTCACGCCAAAACAGATCGCGGGCTGGGAGCCGTGGATTCGCCAGATCGTCGCCGAAGAGCTCGGCGACAAGCTCGAGAGGACGGGCGACTTCGACGCAATTCGCGACCTGGCGATCCCACTCCCGACCCGGGTGATCATGCAGGTCCTGGGAATCGAGAAGGGTCTTCGTGCCGACTTCAAACGCTGGAGTGATGCAATCATCTCCGGCATCTCGGGTCCAGGGCGTCACAATCCGATGGAGCTGGGCATCTTCGATTCGATGGCGGAGCTGATGTTGTTTCTTCGCGAGACGATTCGCGAACGCCGCGCCTCACCGGGGGAAGACTTGATCAGTCTGCTCGTCGACCCCAGCAAGGGCCATGCCCTGGGCGACGCCGAGGCGATCCAATTCGTCGTGTTGTTGCTGGTGGCCGGAAACGAGACGACGACGAACCTGATCGGCAATGGCATCAACGCACTCTACGACCATCCCGACCAGCTGGCGCTGCTGCTCGAGGATCCCACGCGAGTGAATGGCTTCATCGAGGAGACTCTGCGCTTCGATCCGCCGATCCAGATCGTCTTCCGCCGGGCCACCCGCGACACCGAGATCGCTGGGGTGTCCATCCCGAAGGGCGCCTACGTCGCTCCGATGCTTGCGTGCGCGAATCGCGACGATCGGAAGTTTCCCAACGGTGATCGTTTCGACATTCTCAGGGATAGCGCGGGCCACCTCGGCTTCGGCTTCGGTCTGCATTTCTGCCTCGGCTCCGCGCTGGCGCGCCTGCAGGCCCAGGTAGCCCTGGAAGCCATCATGCCGCATCTGGGACGTCTGCAACGCCGCGACGAAGTCCCTGCCATCATCGACTCCTTCCTGGTGCGCGGTCGCAGTGCGCTCGTGCTTTGTGAGTCAGCTTCAGCCTGACCCGAACCCACTTCCCGTGAGCCCGTGATCGCGGACGCAATGCCGCGTGGAGAATCGAGATATGAAGGCCTGGCTGGCCACACGGATCGGCCCCCCTGCGAAGGTGCTCGAGATCGGTGAGCGTCCGGAGCCCGAGCTGGTTCCGGGCGAGATCGGTGTCGATGTGAGGGCCGCGGCGGTGGGGCTCCCCGACCTCTTCATGTGTCTCGGACAGTACGAGTTCAAGCCGCGCCATCCCTTCCCACCGGGCCAGGAGGTGGCGGGCATCGTCAACGATGCCAACGGTGTATCCGGCCTCGAGTCGGGCCAGCGCGTGATGGGCGTGACCGCTTTCTATCGCGGCCTCGGGGGCTTCGCGGAGCGGTCCGCCCTGGTCGCGGACACGGTCTGGCCGATTCCAGACGGGATGTCGGACGTCGAGGCCGCCGGCTTTTCGATTCCGTTCAGGACCGCCTGGATTGGCCTGGCGGTGCGCGGCCGGCTCCGGGCGGGCGAGACCCTGCTCGTGCATGGTGCGGCCGGCGGCACCGGCTTCGCGGCGATCCAGATCGGCAAGGCCCTGGGTGCCCGGGTCATGGCTGTTGCGTCGGGCGAGGAGAAGTGTGCTTTCTGCCGTGAGATGGGGGCGGATGTCGTGGTCGATCGGCGCCGCGAGGATTTCGTCGATGTGGTGAAGGCCTATACCGAGGGGCAGGGCGCCGACGTGGTCTTCGATCCGGTGGGCGGCGAGACCTTCATTCGTTCGCTCGACTGCATGGCCACCGAGGGTCGGCTGCTCGCCGTCGGCTTCGCGAGCGGTGCCTGGGCCGATGCACCGACGTCGAAGCTGGTGGCCCGGAACCTGACGGTCGTCGGCGTGATCGCGGTCGCGCCGAGCGCCGAGGTCGCCGAGGAGATGAAGTCCCGGCTGATGGATCTCTATGCCGAAGGGCGGATTCGTCCACTCGTCGCGAATACCTTCGCGTTCGACGAGCTGCCCAAGGCACTTGCGGCCGTGGAGGCGCAGAGCGTGGCTGGCAAGCAGGTGCTCGTCATCCGTTGACCGAGAGGACCTGGCGCGGCAGGCTCCCCCGAGCTGCCCTGGAGAGATCATGACCGAACGCCGCTATGACCCCGAGCTCGCTGCGCTCATCCCCAGCCTGCCGGTCGAGTTCGACTGGTCCGACATGCCGGCCGCGCGCGACCAGATGCTCGAAATGATCAGTGCGATGGGCGGGGACCAGCCTGATCCGGATGGTGTCCGCTACGCGGACCGGCTGGTCCCGGGTCCGGCCGATGCACTCGAGGTGCGCGTTCGCGTGTATCACCCGGACGCCAGCGAGACGTCGCTTCCGGCGGTGCTCTACATCCATGGTGGTGGATTCTGTCTGGGCTCGATCGAGACCGAGCACATCGGCGCTGCCGGGACCGCTCTGGCCGCCGAGGCCGTCGTCGTCTCGGTCGACTATCGCCTCGCCCCCGAGCATCCCTTCCCGGCCGGTATCGAGGACTGCTATGCGGTGCTGCTCTGGATGACGGCGAATGCGCGCGAGCTCGGGATCGATGTCACTCGCGTCGCCGTCATGGGGGGCAGTGCCGGCGGAGGCATGGCGGCAGGGACGGCCCTGATGGCGCGCGATCGCGGCGGCCCGGCGCTCTGCTTCCAGGTGCTGAACATCCCCGAGCTCGACGATCGTCTCGAGACAGCGTCGATGAAGCAGTTCACCGATACGCCGCTCTGGAATCGGCCGAATGCCATCGTGAGCTGGCGCTACTACCTGGGCGACGCGCTCGGAGGCGATGTCTCCCCCTACGCGGCCCCCGCGCGGGCCGAGAATCTCCGTCATCTGCCGCCCGCTTATGTGTCGACCATGGAGTACGACCCACTCCGCGATGAGGCCCTGCTCTATGCGATGCGCATGCTCGAGCAGGACGTCTCGGTCGAGCTGCACCAGTACCCAGGGACCTTCCACGGTTCGTCGATGATGACGAACGCCGGCGTCTCGCGTCGCGCAAGTGACGAGATGATGGCGGCGCTGCGGGACGGGCTTCGCCGCTGAGCGCGGCGGCCACGTCTCGCGTCAGACCCTATCGAGCAGGGCGTTGAGAATCGGTGGCATCAGGTCGGCGCGGCTGATCAGGCCCACGAGCTTGTGCTGGTCGTGGATCAGCACGCGCCGAAAGTCGTTCGCCATCAGGCAGTCGAAGACCTCGACGAGCGGCGAGTCGACGGAGATCGTCGTTGGATCCTTCGTCATCACTGCATCCACGGTGTGGGCTTCGGGCTCATAGAAGAGCTTCAGCACGTCCTTCTCGCTGAGGACGCCGACGATGCAGCCATCGCTGTCCACTACCGGCAACCCACAGATGTCGTACTCGATCAGCAGCTCCAGCGCGTGATGGACCGAGTCGTCGGGGTGCACGACGATGGGCTCTGGTTGCATGACCTCGCGGATCGTCTTCATGGCCGACTCCTCGCTCGGGGATTCCCGATCCAGCGAGCTTCCCATGCCGCGGGCTGAAACGCCACATCCATGTGCGCGGGTGCACAGGATGCGAGGCATCCTGTCCCACACCGGGCCCGCAGCGATCCACGCTGCGCGGACTCGAGTCAGCGCCTCAGACGAGCCATTGCGGCAGGGCCGGCATGACGTCGTACTCCGCAGTGCCGGTTCCGATCTCCCCCGTCTCCTCGACCTCCCACTGACAGAAGGCCTCGTAGCAGTCCAGGCGGTTCTCGAGGTCGTTCTCCGCGCGCATCCAGAGCTTGACGGTTCCATAGTGGTCCGTGTTGCGCACGTGGATCACCTCGCCGGTATCGAGTGTGATCTCGTAGCGGAAGTCCTTCGAGGTTCGCACCGCTGGCGTCCCCTCGTTGGGGATGATGAAGCCCTTGGCGTTGAGGATCGGCCGGCTTCCGTCCTTGTCGGAGACGAAGCCCGCGTTGACGCGCTTCTCGATCGGCTCGTCGTTCTGGTAGTACATGCCCAGCACGTTGATATGCCTTTCCGGCAGCTGGATGGACGGCCAGTAGTGGGCCGGGAAGTGGCCCTCCTGCACGTACCAATTGTTGGGCTCGTTGAAGCGCGAAGTCCAGGTGTGGTCGCGGTGGCTCCAGCAGTTGATCTGGCGGGTCTCCCCCTTGGCTCGCCCGCCGTGGATCTCGAGCGTCCCAGTGCAATCCATGGCCTGCTCGAAGTGGCCGCCGTAGAACTCGTCGAAGACGCGCATGGGGTCGCCGTTGGGAGAGGAGTTGGCGTAATTGAAGGGCGCGAAGCGACCCTTGAAGTCGAGGTCGAACGAGAAGTTGTCCCAGTCGAGTGTGATGCGGATGTGATTGTAGGGATCGACGACCTCGTAGCGCATGCGACCGTCATCCCAGGGTCCATTCTCGATGTCCGTTGGCAGAGGGAATTTGTTGCCGTATTGCTGCAGCACCCCGTCGATCAAATAGAGTGCCTCGTAGCGTGCAAATCCCTTGTTGGTGAGGTGAAAATGGTTGACGCCGTGAATGCCGGCCTCGGGGTCGACGACGCTGACCCAGAGGCTATCGCCGAAGAGCACGTGGCTCGGTGCGTCCTTTCGCAGCGGATGTCGGAATTCGTCCTCGGCCATCAGGCCCTCGGGCGGCTGGAATGTCATCGCTTTTCTCCTTATTCGTTCGTTCGTTCGCGCGGTAGGGGTGCGCGGATCGACACGCGGGCAATCTCGGGATCCCATCAGATCCGGCCGGGTGGCAGCAATGCATGAATTGCAGGAATTGATGCCGGATCGGCGGACCTGCTCGACTCAGCCCATCGTCAGGCCGCCGGAGACGCTGATTGCCTGGCCCGTGATGAAGCTGGCGTCGCGCATGGCGAGGAAGGCGGCGAGCGTTGCCACCTCCTCGGGCCGGGCGGGGCGCCGGAAGGGGATCAGGCGCATGAACGCGGCCCAGCCGTCGGAGGAGAGGCCAGGGGGAGGGTCTGCGGACGCGCTCGTCGGGCCCAGACAGACCGTGTTCACGGTGATCTCGTGTCGCGCCATCTCGCGTGCGAGAGACTTCGAGAAGGCGACGACGGCCGCCTTGGCACCCGATTGCGCGGTTTCCATCGTGGCGCCGATCTTCGCCGAATCGGAGGTCAATGTGATGATCCGGCCGTAGCGCTGCGGAATCATATGCCGCAGCGCCTCCTGACAGGCGAACATGACTCCCTTCTGGTTGACGGCGAAGACCTTGTCCCAGTGCTTCTCCTCGTCGTCCACGAAGCGCCGCATGTGATCGTACGAGAAGCAGTTGACCAGCACATCGATGCGGCCGAGTCGCTCCACCGTCCCGTCCACGGCGGCGGCGACTTGTTGTTGATCGCGGACGTCTGCAGTCACGAAGTCGACCTCGAGGTCCGCGTCACGAAGGCGGGCAGTGAGCGCCTCGACCTCTGCCTGACGGCGAGCGCAGAGCATCACCGCCGCACCTTCCTCGCCGAGCTTGCGTGCGATGGCGGAGCCGGCGCGGCCCAGCGCGCCGAGCACGAGGGCCTTTTGACCACGTAGATCCATACTTTCCTCCTACCCGGCGGCCTGGTCGATCTGGTCGAAGACCTGGTTGGCCACCGCGAATCCCTGGATCGCGGTCGGGAAGCCGGCGTAGACGGAGATGTGGAGAATGATCTCGCAGATCTCTTCGCGTGTGAGGCCCAGGTTCAGACCCGCGGTGATGTACGCGCGCAGCTGCTCGGGCTTGTTCGTCGCCGTGAGCACGGCGATCGTGATCATCGCCCGCTGCTTCTTCTCCAGGGTGGGGCGCCCCCAGACATCACCGAGCACCGTGGAGACCGAGAATTGGTTCCAGTCCTCGGCGATCTCCTTCG
This sequence comes from Deltaproteobacteria bacterium, assembly GCA_019310975.1. GTDB lineage: Bacteria > Myxococcota_A > UBA9160 > UBA9160 > UBA4427 > JAFDDH01. The sequence goes on from JAFDDH010000123.1 coordinate 9,762, forward strand.
GGTATTTGAAGCTGGGCGGGCTCGAGGAGCCCGGCTTGAAGAGCTCGAGCGCGGTCGCCATGCCCCGGGCCAGGCGCTCGTCGATCTCGTCGCTCATCGCTATGCCTCCTTCGGCGATAGAACGAAGACCAAGAACTCCCGATCGCAATACTTCTGGAAGTGTCCCCACAAGGGGAAGTACTCCGTGAGCCGCGGCCAGAGCTCGGCTCGCTCACCAGCAAGGACGCGGTGGGCGGTGACGGGCCAGCGCTTGGCCTTCACCTGCACCCAGGCCTCCGAATTGGCGTCGAGATTGAGAGCCCAGTGCGGATGCCGATCGAGGCCTGCGATGGAGCCGACCACGATGACGTCGTCGCCCCTCTGCATGAAGTTGGCGGGTGCGATCTGCTCGACGCCCGAGCGGCGGCCCGTCGTGCCGAGCAGGAGTGTCGGAGCGCCCTGTGTGGTGTAGGAGGTCCCGCCCCCGTCGGTGTCGAGATAGAGCTTTACGTGCGCACGCGCACCGGCCTTGATGATCTCCGGCTCGCGCGTGGTCATCAGGATGTCCCACTCGGCCTGCTCCATGAAGTCCGGCTTCGGAATCGCCTTCGCAACCATGGTCTCTCCTCTGCTGGGTTCGGCTCGTCCGAGAAGCTAGGGGAGCCGCTGCGAGCGCGCAGGCGTCGCGGAGCCAAGAGAGCTTCGCCTCGAAAGGACACAAGAGCTGGAAGACCAGAGATGGCGATCGCGGCTGCCCATGGCGGACGAGGTACGATTCGCGCCACCCTGTCGGGCATGATGAAGCTCTACGACTACTGGGAATCCGGCAACGGCTACAAGGTGCGCCTGCTGCTCGCACAGCTCGGGCTCGAGTACGAACGCATCGAGCTCGACATCCTCAGCGGCGAGACGCGTACCGACGACTTCCTGCAGATGAATCCCAATGGGCGGATTCCTCTGCTCGAGCTGCCCGACGGACGTTGGCTCGCCGAGTCGGATGCGATCCAGTTCTTCCTCGCCGAGGGGACGGCCTTCCTGCCGATCGATCGCTTCGAGCGTGCGCAGGTCCTGCAGTGGATGTTCTTCGAGCAGTACAGCCACGAGCCCTACATCGCCGTTGTGCGCTTCTGGACCTTCTCGGGGGCGCTCGACGCCCACGCCGACGAGCTGCCCGAGCGCCGTCGCCGCGGCTACCAGGCGCTGGATGTGATGGAGCAGCATCTGGCTGGGCGGCGCTTCTTCGTGGGCGAGCGCTATGGGATCGCCGACATCGCCCTCTACGCCTATACCCACGTCGCGGGCGAGGGCGGCTTCGAGCTGGACGCCTACCCGGAGATCCGCGCCTGGCTCGAGCGCGTCCGAGGCCAGGCGGGCCACGTTCCCTTGCAGGCGGCCCGCCCGGCCTGAGTCGTACTCGATTTCCCGGTCGCTAGTTGGCAGCCAGCGGTGAGGGGACGGGCTCCTCTCCGGTCGCCTCCACGATCAGCAGATCGGCAGTGAAGCAGTCGTCGTCGTCGAATCCGCCGTAGACATCGGCTTCGGATTCTTCGACGAGGTCCTCGAAGCCGATCCGCTCGGTCAGCGACGTGGCCTCGTCCCCGCTCGTGAGCCGAAGGATGTCGGTTTCCTCCGGTACCTGAACGCACTCCGGCACCTTGACGTCATCGCCGCTGATCACGACCAGGACGAGCTCGCGCATGTCGGCGTCGATTTCGGTGATCACGCCACTCAGTTGCTCGGACTCGAGCAGCATCACGTCGAGGAGGATGAGCGCCGCCTTGAAGACTTCCGGATCGGCATCGCCAAAGACGCCTTCCACCTTCGCGAGCGTTTCCGGGAGGATCTCCGAGGCGTCGAGCTCGTCGCCCTCGGTGCTGAAGATCCGCGTGTCGGGCTGGACCAGCGTAGTGATGAGCTTGCTGGCCTCGTCGCCTTCGACGCGGAGCTCGAAGAGGTGCCGCTCGTCGACCTCCGTCTCGACCACGCCGGCGAGCTGCGTGTATGTGCCGATCGGGCCGAGCTCGATCACGATGGCGTCGATGACCAGCTCGAAGTCGGGCAGCGTGGGATGGCCGTTCCCGTCGCTATCGGAGTCCGAATCACTGTCGCTATCCGAGTCGGTGTCGCTGTCGCTGTCGGTGTCCGAATCGTGGTCGCCACGGAATGGCGTGACCACGGGGTTGCCGTCCCCGTCGACCAGGCGGATGCGGCCGATCACAGTGGCCTCGTCCTCGACCTCGAGCTCCTCGAATCCAATCTGGTCGCCATTCTCGTCGAAGATTCCGGTATCCAAGTCGGTAATGACCGTGAAGCATTTGTGGCGATCGCCGAGTCCTCCGTCCTCGCCGTC
>JAFDDH010000124.1 GCA_019310975.1 Deltaproteobacteria bacterium
ATGGGAATCCGCGCCGCGGAACGCGCCGAACGCCTCGAGGAGAACGTCGAGATCCTGCGGCGACTGTGGAGCGAGGAGCGCGTCACCCATCGTGGACGCTTCCATCAGCTCGAGGACGCCTTCGTCGAGCCGGCACCGCTCCAGAAGCCTCCTCCGATCTGGATGGCGGGCACCCCCGTCCTCGGACGGACCCCCGAACACCTGCGCGAGCGCAACCTGCGACGGGTGGCGCGCCTGGGTGACGGCTGGATGATGACGGCGCTCCCGCTTCGGGACTTCAGCACGTTCCGGCAGCAGATCATCGACTACGCACCGGACTACGACCGGAGCTTCAAGGGCCGCCCCTGTTGTCTCTACTACAACGTGAACATCAACGCGGATCCCACAGTCGCACTTCGGGAATCGAAGGCCTACCTCGACGCCTACTACTCGATGGACGCACCGATCGAATATATCGGCGCCTCGGTCGCCCACGGCCCGCCCGAGGCGTGCGCCGAGAGGCTTCGGGGCTTCATAGACGCCGGCGCGACGGATATCCTCCTGCGCTTCACAGCCGAGGACGAAGACGAGCAGCTCGAACGAGAGGACGAAGACGAGCAGCTCGAACGAACGATCGGGGAGCTGCTGCCCCTCTTCGACTGAGCCTCTCTTCGACTGAGATTGGCGACTGAATTGCCGCGTCTCAGCCGCCCCCGCTCGCCGCCGGCCGCGCACAGGCGAGGATCCGATCGAGCGCCGCACATTTCTCCTCGCCGCGCCCGAGGTTGAAGTCGGGGACGATCAGCTCGTCGATCCCGGCGTCGGCGTAGGCCTTCACCTGCTCGTGGACGCGCTCCTCGTTTCCCGTGAGAAGGGGCGAGAAATCCCGATCAGCGCCATCGTCGAGCGCGTGATCGTCGCCGGATCGCGGCCGAGATCGGCACAATGCCCGTCGAGCACGCCCATCTTGTGGATCATCGTCTCGAGATCGGCGCGGGTATTCCATTCCTGCGCGTAGCGAGCTGCGATCCGCAGCGTGACCTTCTCGCCGCCGCCCCCGATCATGAGGGGCAGCGGAATCTGTACGGGTTTCGGGGACAGGGGCGCGTTCGCGAGCTGGTAGTGGTGGCCCTCGAAGGTCGTACGCTCGTCTCGAAAGAGTCCCTGGATGACCTGGCACGCCTCCTCAAGGCGCGCGAGACGCTCGCGGACCGTGTAAAAGGGGATGCCGTAAGCGAGATGCTCGTTCTCCTGCCAGCCCGCCCCGAGGCCGAGCACGAAACGCCCGCCGCTGATCTGGTCGATGCTCGCCGCCATCTTGGCCAGGACCGCGGGATGGCGATAGGTGTTGCCGATGACGAGGGTTCCGAGCCGGACCCGGGGAACGACCGCCGCGAGCGCGGAGAGCGTCGTCCAGGCCTCCTCGAAAGGCGCCCCATCGAGGTCGCCGTCGGCCATGAAATGGTCGGCGAACCACACGCCATCCCATCCCGTCGCCTCGGCGTGCTTCGCGACGGCGAGGATCTCCTCGTAGGGCTGGAGCGACCCCGGCCAGACCGAGAGTTTCATGGCGGGGCCTACCAGTCCGACATGTCGTCTAGGCGGATCACGATATCCGTATGGGCCTTCAGCAGGCTGAACCGGTGGCGTTCTTCTTCGGCGAGCTTCTTCTGGTCGGGATAGAGCTTCTTCGAGACCTTCGGGAATTCGCTGGCCATTTTGTCCGTATCGCTCATGGTGATCCGTAGGCGGAAATCCCAGCGTGACTCTTCGCTCGCGTGATTCACGGGAAACGACGCCTCCATCGAGTCGATCGCGCCACGCTTGAGGAGCTCTTCGAGAATCGGATAGTGGTTGCGCTTGAAGAGTTCCATGAACTCCTCAAAATGACCCCATTCGATCTGGTAGTAGGCCTCCGTGATGAAGGGCGCCTTCTGGTCCTTGGCCATCGCGCCGGGCGCGACGAGCAGGAGTTGGGAGAAGACGAGCAGGGCCAGAAAAGAGCGAATCGAGTTCTTGTTCACAGAGTCCTCACTTTGTGGGCGAATCATGTACGGCCGCAACGTCGGCTGCGGGGTGGCGATCGAAGATGGATGCAGTCGATCGGTCCCGCGCTTCATTCTAGGACCTCGCCGCGGAATGCGAGAGCCCCTTTCGAGCGCGTCCAGCGATCGTCTGAGGTCTCGATGACGGTCTGGTCGGTGTCGTGGAGAACCTGCCTCGCGCTCGACGAAGCACGCGACGGGCACGCCAGCCGCTCTTGCGCGGGCGAGGAAGGGCTCGAGCTCGTCGCGGACGACCTCATGGAAGAGGGTCTTCTGGGGCTCGTGACGTTCGTACCGGTCGACGGCTACGGGTGCCTCGAGTCGCGGGCGTATCGGCGTGACGCGAGGTAATGCGCGAGACCGCCGAGCAGCTGCGCCGTGGCGGCGGCCATCAACGCGTAGCGAATCGACTCGTCGCCGTAGCTGGGAGCGAGGCGGTCGCTCACCCATCCGACGAAGGCCGGCCCGCAGCCGAGTCCGATCAGGCTCGAGAAGAGCAGCAGGACCGAGAACGCGGTCGCTCTCACCGAAGGGTGGACGATGCTCTGGAGAGCGGCGTTCCCGGTGCCGAGCCACATCGTGCTGCAGAAGGCCATCCCCACGCAGAAGGGCAGCGCGAGCGGCAGCGAATCGATCGAGAGAAACGCGATCGCGAGGGGCACGGCGAGGACGGAGGCGAGCGCGGGCAGCCGCAGATGCCATGCCAGGTCGAAGCGGCTGAGGCGGTCGGCTAGGAATCCCGAGCTGATGACACCGGCGAAGGTGGGTAGTGCCTGGGAAAAAGCCAGAATGGTGCCCGCTTCGCTCATCTCGAGGCCATGGAGTCGCGCCATCGCGGTGGGCAGGAAGAAGAGGAACCCGTAGTTGGCAAATTGATTGAACGTCGCTGAGAGCGTGATGTACCAGAAGGAGGGCATTGCCAGAAACTGTCCGAGGCCCTCGCGGAGCGGCAGACTTTCGACCGGCCGTTGATCGGCAGCACCGCGCTGGGGCTCGTCGACCGTCGCGTAGAGCACGAGCGCAATCACCAGGCCCGGCGCACCAAAGATGAAGAACGTGGTTCGCCACCCGACCCAGTCGACCAGGAAGCCACCCAGCAAGAGCGCCACGAATGCACCGAGATTGCCACCGGCGCCCACGATCGCGAGTGCGCCCGCGCGGCGTTCGACGGGAAAGTAGTCGGCGAGCAACGATTGAACGGGTCCGCTCCCTACGGCCTCGCCGATTCCCACGCCGATGCGGGCAGCGAATATCTGTGCGTAGCTGCGAGCGAGCCCGGTGACGGCCGTCAGCACGCTCCAGGCCACGATTCCGACTGCGATCAGGTTACGGCGATTGGTGCGGTCGGCAAAGGATGCGATCGGGATCCCCACTGTGGCGTGCATGACGACGAAGGCGAAGCCCGTCAGGATGCCTAGCTCCGTGTCGCTGAGGCCGAACTCCGCCTGGATCGGACCAGCGGCCATCGCGAGTAGCTGCCGGTCCATCACGTTCAGCGCCGTCAACAGAAAGGCGATGCTCAACACGTAGTTGGGATTCTTTGATCGTTTGTTCAAGTCAAGACTCTTCCGGGATCTTCTCAGCAGCATTGGAAGCCGCTGCGGTCTTGATTCCCGGGACGGGGATGCCCCACTCGCGCGGTGCTTGACGGAGCCGATCGCGCAGATCGAGAGTTGCACCCGGAGCTCCTTCAGCCAGGGCACGACAGTGGTGATCTCTTCGGGGTGCAGGCCATATCGCATGCCGACGAGGGTGCCCGTCGGCCGGATCCAGGATTTCGAGCAGCGTCGCCCGCGCGACCCCGGCACAGTCGAAGACGATGTCGAGCGGCTTGCGTCTCGTCTCGACCCCGACAGGGATTTCGCGCGGCACTGTCACGAGGGCTTCACCGTCGCCCCGCTCCGAGCTGCATCGTGGCACAGGGAAAGACGGAAACGGAAGCGTGCTCACCGTGCTTGCGCTGAAGCCAGGCCGTCGTCTCCTCCCAGGTTCGAAATAGGATCGTGTCGTCGCGCGCTGCGGGCGGCAGGCTGCCCCGGTCGATGCAGGGTGCAAAAAAGATGATGTCGCGGCCCTTCACGCCAGGCGCCCGGCCGGGGTCGAGCCGCATACCGGGTCCGAAGAGCCAATGGGTACCCAATCCTTCGGAACCCTCGAGCGCGACGACAAGGGTCCCCCCCTCGCGAACGAGGGGTTCTGGAGCCGTTTGCCATGGGGCGAAGGCTGTCAGGTATTGCAAGAACTCGCCATCCTTCGGATAGACCGAGAGGACACAGACGTCGCTTCCGGGGGGCGATGGACTCGCGCAGACACGGCGCGCAATCTCGACGCCAGCGCGATGGGCCTCGACGACGTCGCCGGTCACGAGTCCGGCCAACCCCATATGCGAATTGGGAACGGCGTTCACCAGGAAGTCGACATTCGCCATTCGAGCTGCCTCGTCGGCCTCGCGACGAGCATCCGTCTCGACGACGGCATAACGACCGCGCGTGCAGCTGCCGCGGTGGAAGGCCTCCGCAGAGGCGACGCTCGCGATGCCGGGCATGAGCAGCTTCGATCCGCCGGAGAAACCCGCCGCGCCATGGGGAATGATCGATCCCACGAGGATCCGGAGGTCGGCCTCCAGGAAGTCGGCATTGATCTCGACCGGCGAGCCGAAGCTCGTCGTGCCGATGGGGACGCAATTGTCCCAGGAGAAATGGTTGGCCACCCGGCAAGCATCGAGCACTTCAGCACCGACCTTCAACACGAAATCGTGGCGGGTCATCGGACGGTGATTCGCAACGCCGGCCAGCAGCAGAATCTCTCGCGCTTCGATGCCCGCGCAGCGCAGCTCCTCGAGCACGGCCGGGACGAGCCGGCGCCCCGGGGTCGGGCGCGATAGATCGTCGATGACGATGCAGGGCCTGCGCTTGCCGGCTGCCAGCTCGCGCAGGCGCGGTGTTCCGATCGGATTCGCGAAGGCGGCCTCGATGCCCGCGGCGCCAATATCCGGACCGTCGTTAGGCGGACAGAGCGCGACCTGCCACCCGTCGGGGAACACGAGCTCCAGGTCCCGATCGTCGTACCAGGCGCCGAATCGAATCTTCACCGAATGAGGTGTCTCTGGGGACGACTTTGCAGCACTCATGAGGAGAGAATCCTATCAGAAGGGAAACGGGTCAGCCTCTCTACCGCACTCGGGGCTGTTGGCGCGAAGCCGCTGTAGATCGCCAAGCTTCGCCGGAGCCCGACATCGCACATTCCCTCGTTGGAGACGAGTTCTGGAGATGAGGCGGTCGAATGCGAGGCAGGGAACCGAGGCGGACTTGCGGGATGCCGTGGGCGCCCTTGCCCGAAGCAGAATCCTGAAGAAGGCACGACGTAGACTGCGAGGCCGCGCGCGATAGTCCGGAAGTCCGTAGGCAACCGGCTACTCTGTGTCACCGCAACGCCTTCGGCATCACCATTGCCGGAGACGGCCCGGGCTTGCGTGTTGCCCAGCCGAAATCTTGTAAGAATCTTGACTAACGCGCACGATTTTACAGACCGGTGCCGTCAACCGCTTGGCTACCTCTCCGCACAGTCAAATCGGACACTTCGAGCGCTTCTCGTTCGGGGCTTATCCAACCGCTCCAGCACGAATCCAGCGACTCGGCTCGAAACACGAGAGGATCTCTGGCGTCCGACCAGAGCTGAGCCGAGGTTGCTTCTTCGTACTCGCGCGATGACGATTGCCTTCGCGTGCGCATGCCGCTCTCAGACCAGCGGCTGGCCCGGGAGCAGGGGAGGCACGGGGCATCCGAGGCTGTCCCCAATCGCCCGGAAGAGCTCCGCCTCGGAGTCGGTCAGCTCGCCGTCGGCGGCGATGACCTGCGCGCACGCGCGCAGTACGCGTTCCTTCGCCCTCGCATCGAGTGACGCTGCCAGCGTCAGCGCCTCGTCGAGGGACGCGAGGCCAACCCGGTCCGGGGGCAGTAACCGCAGCTCGGCTTTCCGCAGATCGGGGCTGAGCAGATCGCGGCCCGCCTCGACCACGGCCTGCTGCATCGCACTCTCCGACAGACCCGAGACCCGTGCCAGGGCGGAGAGAATGACCTCCAATGCCCAGCGTAGCTGCTGCTTTGATCGCAAGCGCCGCCGAGGCCGCTGCACGCCCTGGAAGCTCGGCGCGAGGTGCGCGAGTAGAATCCGCTGCAGCGTCCACTCGAATAGCTCGATGCGCTGGTCGGCCTGCACGAGGTCGTGCACGAGGCTCTGGAAGCACTCGTACTGCGGAGCTGAGAGGTCGCGCAGCGCGGGCAGCGCCAGGTCGATGAGGGGCAGGCGGTGACCGGGGCCGAGGCGCTGCACCTCGGGCAGCAGCTTGCGCGTGAGCTCCGGGACCCCCCGTTCGGCCTTCGCGTCGAGGATCTCGAGCTGGAGCTTGCGGGGCTCGGAATGCACGTCCATCAGCAGCGCGTAGACGACCGCGCGGGCAGCGAAGGAGTCGTGGGCCGCCTGCTTCAGCGCGGGTGGGAGCTCGCGCAGCAGCTGCACCGCGTAGTCGAGGTGCGCGGTGGAGACGCGTCCCATCTGGTCGACCGCACTTCCAGCAAAGGCGGCGGCCGCAGTGCCGCCCGCGAATCCGGCCGCGGCGGCGCTGCCAACCGGCGCCGCGCCGGCGCGGGACTCGGCCGACGCGCCTTGCCAGCTGGGGTCGAGAATCTCGATGCGCCGGGCCAGCGGCGGGTGCGTGGCGAACAGAGAGTTGAAGCCCGAGCTGAGTGCCCGGCCAAAGAAGAGGTGGCTCGACTCCGGTGCCGCGGGGCTCCCGATCTCCGAGCCCGCCTCGAAGCCGCCGATCTTCTTGAGCGCGCCCGCGATGCCGGCGGGGTTGCGGGTGAACTGGACCGCCGAGGCGTCGGCGAGGAACTCGCGCTGGCGGCTCACCGAAGCCTTGATGAGGTTGCCGAAGAACGTGCCGAGAAAGCCCAGGGCCATCAGAACGAGGCCGGCCGCCACCATCGCCATCGCCGAGTTGTCCTTGCTGCTGCGTCGCGAGGCGGCTCCGGCCCACAGCGAGGAGCGCAACAGGAAGTAGCCGATCATGCCGATCACGAGGATGCCGTAGAGCACGCCCATCAAGCGGATATTGAGGCGCATATCACCGTTCATGATGTGACTGAACTCGTGGGCGACGACACCCTGCAGCTCGTCGCGGGAGAGCTGCTCCGCACAGCCGCGGGTAATCCCGATGACCGCGTCGCTCGGACTGAAGCCCGCCGCGAAGGCGTTGATTCCCGGCTCCTGATCCAGGAAGTAGACCGGCGGGGTGGGGATCCCCGAAGCGATCGCCATTTCCTCGACGACGTTCAGGATCTTTCGCTCGACGGCCGCAGTCGAATCTGAATGCAAGAGCCGGCCGCCCAATCCCTCGGCCACAACCCGCCCACCGCCGGAGAGCTGGCTGATGCGGTACAGGCTGGCGCCGCCCACGACCGCCAGCGTGAGCAGTCCCACCTGAAGCATCAATAGTGGGTCGAGCCACACGATCTCGAATACCAGCTGCTGGGTCATGGGGTCCGTGCCGCGAAAACCGATCCCCACCGCCGCGAGCGCATAGAGGCCCAGTGCGATGGCGGCGACCGCCAGGCAGAAGAGCAGGACCAGGCGCGTCGTCTTGCGACGCGCCTGGTCCTGCAGCTCGAAAAATTGTGTGGCCATGACGCGGTTGACGGGCCCTTGGGTGTCGAGGGGACTGTTGGCTCGAGAGGCTTAGAAGGACACCTTCGGTGCCTCGGCGATCGCCTGGCTGTCGAACTCCAGGAGGGACGCGTTCTGGCTGTGGCCTAACATTTTAGCGAGGAGCACCGCCGGAAAGATGTCCTTGGCGGTGTTGTAGACAGTCACCGCATCGTTGAAGGCCTGGCGCGCGAAGGACACCTTGTTTTCCGTCGAGGTCAGCTCCTCGGTGAGCTGTTGCATATTCTCGCTGGCCCGGAGATCGGGGTACGACTCCGAGAGCGCCAGTAGGCGCCCCATCGCACCGCTGAGCACCCCCTCGGCTCCAGAGAGGGCATTCATCGCCGCTGGGTCGCCGGGCCGAGCCGCCGCCTGCTCGAGCCCGCCCACCGCCTGGTTGCGAGCCTGGATGACCGCCTCGAGGGTCTCGCGCTCATGGCTCATGTAGCCCTTCACGGTCTCGACCAGGTTCGGAATGAGGTCGTGCCGGCGCTTCAGCTGCACCTCGATCTGGGCGAAGGCGTTCTTGTAGCGATATTGGAGGGCGACCAGCCGGTTGAAGATGCCGACGGCAAACACGATGGTCGCGATGACCAGCACGCTGAAAATCAAGAAGAAGATGGCGGTTCCTGACATGAATGGTCTCCAGTGTCTCCAGTGAAAGCGGGTATGGATTGTTGCGGGATTCCGGCCGGCTCGGCATCAAGGTAGCAGGTCATTCGGTCGCGAAGCATGATGGAACGGGAGTGACCCGGTCACGACGAAGCGTTCCCCGATCACCTCATCGGCTGGGTGCAAATTACGTATCGCACCCCGGTGCTGACGTGCAACCTGCAACTCGTCATCGATCCGCCCTCCGATACCGGCCGCTCTGTATCAGCATGACTCATCCCGTCTCACGGTTGCTGGATACGACTCGGACAGCAAGTTTCGGGTTGACTGAAAGCGCGGGGAAATCCCGCCCATCGGCCTAACGACTTTCGAGACCGCTGCCGTCGACCGATCGGCCACCTCGCCGCACAATGGAATCGGGCACTGAGAGCGTATCTCGGGCCGGGCTCATCCAGCAACTCCAGAGCGATCCGACATGCCGAATAAAAATCAGCAGCGTCCGTTCGCCGGGCAACCGAGTGAAGACGACAGCGCTCAGCCTCCGGGCAACCGAGTGAAGACGACAGCGCTCAGTCTCCGGGCTACCGCTCGAAGCTCGCGAGCGCGGCGAGAGCCTCGTCGATGTCCGCCCGCGTGTGGTCGGCGGAGATCTGGAAGCGGACTTCCTCGTCTCCGCGTGGCACGATCGGATAAGCGAGCCCGGTGGCGAGGATGCTTTGCGCACGCAGGTACTCGACCAGAGCGGCGGTGCGCGAGCTGTCGCGCACCAGGCAGGGTACGACCGGGTGCGGGCTCGGGATCGTCTCGTAGCCGAGTGCCATGATGCCCCGCTCGAAGCGCAGCGTCATCTCGCGCAGGTGGGCGAGCAGCCCGCGACCGCACGGGCCGTCGAGCAGTTCGAGGGCCTTGGACGCGGAGGCGGCCTCACCGGGCGTAATCGGGTTCGAGTACACGTAGAAGGGCGCAACCTCCCGCAGGTATTCGACGAGCACCGCACTGCCCACCAGGTAGCCTCCGTTCACGCCGAGCGCCTTGCCGAGCGTCGCGACCAGAATATCGGCGCTCGCAGCGCAGAACTCCTCGGTGCCGCGTCCGGTCTCGCCGAAGGCGCCCACGCCATGGGAGTCGTCCACGACGACGACCACGTTCTGTGGAAAGTGCTCGTCGAAGCGGCGCGCGAGGTCCTCGATCTCGTGCAGCGGTGCGTGATCGCCCCGCATGCTGAAGATGCCGTCGGTCACCACCAGCGCACGCTGGCAGGTCCCGGCGGCGCTCTCGAGGGCGCTCTCGAGCCCGGCGAGGTCGAGATGCGGATACACGTACTTCGCCGTCGGGCCGGCGAGTCGGATGGCATTGATTATGCAGTTGTGATTGAGCTCATCGCTGATCACGGCCGTTTCGTTCGTGATGAGCGATGGCAGGATCCCCATCACTGTCGCGTATGCCGAGCTGAAGATCATCGCCGCCTCGCGAGCGTGGAAGGCGCTGAGCCGGCGCTCGAGCTCCACGTGCGAGGCGAAGCTGCCGCTGATGAAACGAACCGCTTGCGGGCCCACCCCGAACTTCTGGACGGCCTCTTCCTCGGCGGCGATCACTTCGCTTCGCAGCGCCATTCCCAGGTAGCCGTTCGAGTTCATCCGCAGGAAGGATCGATCGCCTTCGCCATCGATCAGGATCCGCGGCCCGCGGTCGCCTTCGGCAGGCAGCACCGCCGTCGTGACCGTCTCCGCTCCCTTGCGTCGGCCTTCGCGATCGAGCGCCGCCAGCTGGCCGGCGAGCGCCTTCTGCATACGGTCGCTGGGCATGCTCTCGCCGCTCCGCGCGTCGTCAGCTCGCCGAGCCGAGGCGCAGCCGAAGGTTGTGCAGCATGTCTCGCGTCATGGAAGGGAGATCCCACTCGGGCTCCCATCCCCACTCTTCGCGGGCGGCGCGATCGTCGACGGAGTCGGGCCAGGAGTCGGCGATCTTCTGCCGCACCGGATCGACGTCGTAGTCCATGGCGAAGCCCTCCACATGCAGGCGGATCTCATCGGCGAGCTGCGCCGGAGTGAAGCTCGCCGCGCTCACGTTGAAGGCGTTTCGATGCAGAAGGCGCGACGCGTCGGTCTCCATCAGCTCGATCATCGCGCGAGTCGCATCGGGCATATACATCATGTCGAGACACGTGTCCGCGCGTAGAAAACAGGTGTAGTGCTGGTAACGCAGCGCCTGGTGAAAGATCTGCACGGCGTAGTCGGTGGTGCCTCCACCGGGCGGCGCGACATACGAGATCAGCCCCGGCAGCCGCAAGCCACGGGTGTCGAGACCGAAACGTTGCGCGTAGTAGTCGCACAGAAGCTCCGCACTCAGCTTGGTGATGCCGTAGATCGTGGTGGGACGTTGGATCGTATCCTGGGGGGTCTGGTCGCGAGGCGTCGAGGGCCCGAACGCTCCGATCGAGCTCGGAAAGAACACGGCGCAAGCGTGCTCCCGCGCCACCTCGAGCACCCGGTAGAGGCCGCCCATGTTCACATCCCAAGCTTCCCGCGGCCTCTCCTCGGCCACCGCGGAGAGCAGCGCCGCCAGGTGGTAGATCGTGCCCACGTCGTAACGCTGCACCACGTCGGCGATCTGCCGGATGTGCACACAGTCGACGTACGCGAAGGGCCCGTCGCCATCCGCCGCCTCTCTGTCCGCCGCCTCTCCGTCCGTCGAAAATGTGTGCATCCGCACGTCCGTCGCCACCACGCGATCGGCTCCGTAACGATCGCGGAGCGCGGGGACGAGCTCAGAGCCTATCTGTCCCAGTGCGCCTGTGACGAGGATCCTCCGCATCATGCCCCTCGAGTCGGCCTTCTCGGCACGCTTGGCAGGCTTGGCACGAGGAAGCCCGGCCGTTGGAGCCTATCTCCGGCCGGACTCTTGGACAGCGAGTATCCCCTACCCCTGAGCACGAGAGCTGGATTCCCAGGCACGGGCCTCGACGCGATGGGAGCCCGGCGAAGCCGGAATGGCCGGACGGGCCGTCACATTGCCCCTGCCTCCGCCCCTGCCCCGGCCCCTGCCCCGGCCCCGGCCCCGGCCCCGGCCCCGGCCCCTGGAAGCCTGACGACGCACTAGAAGATCCCCACCACGAGTCGTAAGACGACGATCACCACCACCGGGGAGAAGTCGATTCCCCCCAACTCGGGTAGGACCCTCCGAATGGGTTCCAGAACGGGTTCGGTGACCGCATGCAGGAATCGCACGACGGGATTGTCGCGTGGCAGATTCATCCACGACACGGCGACCGCGGCCACGATGATCAGGGTGTAGAGATCGATCAGTCGAGCTAGCAGCATTTCGCCCAGCTTGCGGGTCCACCCAAATCTTGTCAAGCATCGGCTCGGCGCAGCGCCCCCATGAAGCGGGCGATCCTGCCAGAGCCGCCGCTGGCTCGCGCCGTTCACATCAGCCGCTCACTCGAGAACGTATATGTTCCGCCGGCGACACATGGCCTTCAGGATCTCGGGCCACACGCTCACACTCACTTCTCCGATGTGCGCCTTCCCGAGCAGCAGCATGTAGGTACGCGATTGCCCGATGCCGCCGCCGATGCTCTGGGGCAGATCGCCCTTCAGGATGGCCTGGTGATAGTCGTGACGCATCAGCTCCAGCTGCCCCGACATCTCGAGCTGCTCTTGCAGCGTCGCGGCGTCGACGCGGATCCCCATGGAGGACAGCTCGTGGCGGCGTCCAGTCACCGGATTCATCACGAGAATGTCTCCGTTCAGTCCATGCGTGAGACGGCCGTCCGATGCGCGCACCTCGCTCGCCCAGTCGTCGTAATCCGCCGCGCGCAGCTCGTGTGGAAGCCCGTCGGCGAGCGGCCATCCGATGCCGTAGATGAAGAGCGCCGGGTGCTCCCGCAGTGCGGCGGTCTCGCGCTGCTTCCGCGACAGGTCGGGGTAGCGCTCGAGAAGCTGCTCGGCGTGGATGAAGCTGATCTCTTCCGGGAGCTCGGGGTGGCCGCTGCTGCGCAGTGCGGGGAAGGCGTCGCGTACGCCGTGCTCTGCGTCTTTCAAGACGCGCCAGATGCGACGCACGACGTCGGTCAGGTACTCGAGATTCCGGTCTTCCGCACGGATGGCCCTCTCCCAATCCCACTGATCGACGAAGGCGCTGTGATCGTGGTCGAGGAAGTAGTCCTTGCGGATCGCGTGCATGTCCGTGTAGAGCCCCTCGCCGGGCTGCATCTCGAATTGCGCGAGCGCCATTCGCTTCCACTTGGTCGCGGCCTGGACCACCTCTGCGTCGATGGGGTTCCGATCGCCGTCGTTCGGAATGTGGAAGCGGACGGGCGTTCGCGAGCCGTCGCGATCGAGGTAGTCGTTCACGCCGCTCGCAGCGTCGACGATCAGTGGTACCTGAACCCGGATCAGCCCGAGCTCGCGGCAGAGCCCCTC
>JAFDDH010000023.1 GCA_019310975.1 Deltaproteobacteria bacterium
TCGGCGCGGGGCTGCGACTCGTCACGCTGCCCTTCCCGATCATCGGCGTCGAGTCCGCTGGCGAGGCGGGTCCGTTCTCGCACGATCTCTCCGAGCCCGTTCAGCGAGAGGACCTCACCGGGTCCTTCGGGCGCCAGGTCGAGCCCTGGCTCTGATGAAATCCACATCGCTCATCGGCCCGGGCGGAATGATCCCGATCCCTGGCACGAAGGGAGGACGGCGCCCTATGCAGCCGGCCAAGCACCTCGATTTGGTGACCATGCGCACGGGAACGGCTCCCCAACGCCGCTATCCACCGCGGGGGAGTCGACGGGCGACCCGATGCCTGTCATGATTCCGGGCGAAGGCGTGCGTCCCCCCCGGAATACACCATTCCCCCGGAAGGAGTGCCGCAATGAACCGAGTCCTGATCGCCCTGTGTCTGGCCGCACTCGTCGCGGGCTGCGCGACGAGTTCGGAGGAAGAGCCGCCGGCAGAGCCCACGCCGGTCGTCCAGCCGGCACCGCCGGCGGCCCCGGCCCCGGTCGCGGAGCCCGAGCCCACGCCCGTCGCCGAACCGGTGCTTCCGGAGACGGCCGGCACGCTGCCGCTCGTCGGCATGGCGGGCGCTGGCGCCCTGGCGCTGGCGGGCGCACTGCGCGCGCTGAGGCGCTTCCTCGCCTAGGAGGATGATCCGTGACGCGGATCATCCGATGTCGCGGACGCTCTCGCGAGGCGGGAGCGCTCGCTAGCGGCCACGACGCTCAGGTGCCCGACCGACCCCGCCGATCAGATCGGGGTCGGCATGCACCGGCGTCGAGGACGGATGAATGAAGCTCCTCCACACGCAGACGGATTCGCACGCGGCGTCGCGACGACGGGCGCGCAGGCAGCGCGCCCTGCAGGCGGCCGAGCGGCTGCTCCTCGGCGTTGGACTCGCCTGCCTGACCGTATACGTGACGGCCTGCGCGGAGCGCTCGTTCTTCCAGTCCCGGCAGGGCCGCGGCTTCGACCAGCAGCTCGAGCTGGCGCTGGGCGAAGAGGCCCACGATCAGAGCGAGTGGTCCGCGAAGCGCGTCGACCGCTTCCAGATCCTGCAGAGCGGTGAGTTCGACGCCCTCGGGCGACTCGAGATTCCGCGTGCTGGCGTATCGGTGATGGTGCTCGAGGGTACGGCCGACGCTACGCTCGACCGCGCCGTCGGCCATATCGACGGCACGGCGAGACCGGGTGAGGATGGCAACATCGGAATCGCCGGCCATCGCGACAGCTTCTTTCGTGGCCTTCGCCATCTCGAGACCGGTGACGTCCTCAGCTTCGCAACGCGCGAGGGCCTGGCCCAATACGAGGTGGCCGAGATTTCCATCGTGGCGCCACAGGACGTCGAGGTCCTGGACCCCACCGACGAGCCCGCCCTCACCCTGGTCACCTGCTACCCCTTCTACTTCGTGGGGAATGCTCCCAAGCGCTTCATCGTGCGCGCCCATCGGGTCGCCTTCGATGACTGGAGCCGCGACCGCCTCGACCGCTACACGGCCCGGCCGACCGAGCTCGCGCACCGCGGCGACTGAGAGTCAGGCCCGCCGGACGGCCGTCCTGGCTGTGCGGGCTGCGCATGATCCGCACTTTTCCTGCAGATCATTCAGGAAACCCGCGAAAGAGCCGATGTATTTCTCTGGGGATCGGTCTTCCTCCGACCCCCGGGAGACCTCGCATTTGGCCGAGGAGCCGAAGAGCCAGGACTGGCCCCGAATCGACGAGGCATCCGTGGTGGCGCGGGTCACGCGCTACTCCAGTCTGCGCGGCGTCGAACGCGCGCTCCTGCCCTCCGTCCGACGGCGCAAGCTCCTGCCCACGACTCTTGTCGGCACTGAGCTGATCGGCCGTCTACAGAAGCTGCTCGTGCGCATCCGCGCGGATGGCTTCGAGTTCGAGGACCAGTTCGAGGACGCCGAGAACGCGCTCACCCAGATCGACGAGGCGCTGCATCGCTACACCCAGCAGCTGCTCGACATGATCCACGAAACCCCGATCGACAAGCTGCGCGCCACACTGCCCCGGGTGGTCGTTGTATCGAGTAGCGAGGTCGCCGACCTGCTGGATCTCTGTCTCGTGCACGCACCGGGCATCCTGACGGGCGCGTCGCAGAACCGGATCGATCTCCTCGTCACGCTGCTGTCACGGCAGCGCATTCGGGGCATCGC
Source organism: Deltaproteobacteria bacterium (assembly GCA_019310975.1). Classification (GTDB taxonomy): domain Bacteria; phylum Myxococcota_A; class UBA9160; order UBA9160; family UBA4427; genus JAFDDH01. The sequence goes on from JAFDDH010000023.1 coordinate 2,184, forward strand.
CATCCTGAAGCTCGATCCGAGCAAGGTGACGCCAGGGATCGCGCGGCGCTGCGGAGCACGCGACGCCATCGCCGACTACCACAGTCTCGACTACGCACGGATCTTCCGCGACGCCACGATGGAGCTGCTTTCGCTGAACGATCTGAAGGAGATCAGCGAGCGCATGCGCGGCATCAAGGCCGAGCTGGGAGCGCATTTCTTCGATCGAGAGGTCCTTCGCGCTCTCGTCACATTCAACGTCGCCGTTGAGAACCGCATGCGCGAGCTCTGCGAGCTCGAGCGGCAGCAGGATCTCACCCTCGAGCGCACTCTGCGCGCTCTGACGGAGCTCGATGACGAGGCGCCCGAAGTAGCGAATACGGCACGGCTGCGCGGCGCCCTCGGATCGCCGGGCATGCGGGCACTCGAAGAAGCGATCCGCGAGCGCCTGACCGGGGCCGACCACGCGGCCGAAGTCGCGCGGCGTCTGGCCAACAACATCGACCTCTCCCGACTCGACGAGCCGGATGTAAAGGCCCTGATCCATCCCGCCGAGGATCTCACGAGCGCACTCACCCGCGCCGCGGTCGTGGTGGGTCTAACCCTGCGCGACCTGCCCTCGCTTACAGAGCGGCTCCACGAGCTGGACATCGATGTGACGCGGATGAAGACCGACTGGGTGAAGGAGCTCGATCGAGCCCTGCAGACGGCGATCCAGACCCTCACGCTGGCCGGCCGATCCGAGCAGGCAATGCGGCTGGCACGCACGCGCATGCGCTTCCTCTCCGGCGCGTGAAGGATCCGGCTCCGCGAGTCCGTGCGTCGCGGATGGCAGCTGCGCCGGCCCTGTGCTTCCCTTGGCCGCCATGCTGGACCCCCGGAAACTGGCAGATCGGCGCGACGAAATTGCCGAGAGCTGCCGAAAGCGCGACGTCGACGTCGACCTCGACAGCGCCATTGCAGCGCAGACGCAGGTAACCACTCTGCAGACACAGCTCAACGACGCCAATCGGCGCCGAAACGAGCACCAGCAAGCCGGCAAGCGCAAGCTCGAGTCCGACGAGCGCACCACGCACATCGACGAGGGCCGGCGCATCAAGGACGAGGTCGGCCGCATCGAGAGCGAGCTGCGACAGCACCAGGAAACTCTCGATGCATTGGTTGGAAGCCTGCCGAATCTCATCCACCCGGACGTCCCGGTCGGTGGCGAAGACGCCTACCGTGTCGTCAAGGAGGGGCAGGCCCCGGGCTTCGACTTCGTGCCGAAGGACCACCTCGCACTCTGCGCGCAGAATGATCTACTGGATTTCGAGAGCGGCGCCAAGGTGGCCGGCCAGAAGTGGTATTACCTGAAGAACGAGGCCGTGCTCATCGAGATCGCGCTGCAGCGTTTCGCACTCGATGTGCTGATCGAAGAGGGCTTCACGCCCGTCACGACACCGGACGTCGCACGCCCCGACATCATCTCCAACCTCGGCTACAACCCGCGCGGTAAGGAGACCCAGTTCTACAACATCCCGGATCACGACCTGAGCCTGGTGGGTACCGCCGAGATCACGCTTGGCGCCATGCTGGCGGACAGCATCGTCGACGAGGTCGAGCTGCCGATCCGCCTGGCCGGTATCTCCCACTGCTTCCGCACGGAGGCCGGCGCGCACGGCCGCGAGAGCAAGGGCCTGTATCGCGTTCACCAGTTCACGAAGACCGAAATGTTCGTCTTCTGTCGACCCGAGGACTCGGAAGCGCAGCACCAGAATCTGGTCGCCATCGAAGAGCGCATCTTCAACGCACTCGAGATCCCGTATCGCGTGATCGAGGTGGCCAGCGGCGACCTCGGCGCACCCGCCTATCGGAAGTTCGATCTCGAGGCCTGGATGCCGGGGCGCGGCAGCGGCGGTGGCTGGGGAGAAATCACGAGTGCGTCGAATTGCACCGATTTTCAGGCGCGCCGGCTCCGCACCCGCTTCCGCCGCGAGGGGGGTAAGAAGCCCGAGCTGCTCCACACCTTGAACGGCACCGCGATCTCGAACGCACGCGCAATACTCGCCTTGGTGGAGACCCATCAACGTGCCGACGGCAGCATCGGGATCCCCAAGGCGCTGGTCCCCTATGTCGGCCGGGAGTCGATCGGCCCGCGCTGAACGCGGCTGCGGACCGCCGGAGGAGGAGGCGTCGTGAGCCCCGCGGTCGAAGCGGCTGAGACGACCTCGCGGCCTGGCCTGGTGCTGGGCACCGCCGGCCACATCGACCACGGCAAGACCGCACTCATCCAGGCGCTCACCGGCATCGACACCGACCGTCTGCCCGAGGAGAAGGCACGCGGCATCACCATCGACCTCGGCTTCGCCGAATTGGAGCTGCCGGGGCTGGGCCGTGTGTCGGTCGTCGACGTGCCCGGTCACGAAGGGCTGGTGCGCACCATGGTTTCGGGCGCGAGCGGGATGGACCTGGTGCTTTTGATCGTCGCGGCCGACGAGGGCGTGATGCCGCAAACCCGCGAGCACGTGGCGATCTGCAACCTGCTCGGCATCGAGCGCGGCGTAGTGGCCCTGACCAAGATCGACGTCGCCGACGCAGACATGGTCGAGCTCGCGGGTGAAGAGGTAAGCGAGCTGCTCCACGGAACAGCGCTCACCGGCGCGCCCGTTGTGCCCGTATCCGCACACACCGGTGACGGGCTCGACAGGCTGATCGCAGCGCTCACCGAGGTCACGAACGCAGCTGGCCCACGCACGGCACGAAGCGGTCCGCCGCGCCTCTGTGTGGATCGCGTCTTTGCCGTGCGAGGCTTTGGGACCGTGGTGACGGGCACCCTGATTGGTGACGCACTCGACGTAGGCGATGATGTGATCATCCTGCCAGCGGGGCAGCGATCACGCATCCGCGGCCTACAGATGCACGGCAGCGATACCAGACGCATCGAGCCCGGAACGCGCTGCGCGGTCAACCTACAGGGACTCGAGGTCGCCGATCTGCATCGCGGCGACGTCGTGACAAAGCCCGATCGTCTGCAGCCGACCACCAGCTTCGATGCGGCCATCGCCTGGCTGGAGGGCGCACCACGCGGAAGAGACGTGATGTCGGTCGAGCTGCTCTGCGGCACCAGCGAGCGAAGAGCGCGGCTGGCTCCGATCGGTGGCGCACTCGAGCCAGGAGAGCGCGGCTTCGGCCGCCTGCACGTGGAAGGCGATGCCGTCGCGCTGCTGCCCGGCGACCGCTTCATCGTACGCGGCTTCGCACGCATCGAGGGTGCGGGCGCCACCCTCGGTGGCGGCGAGGTGCTCGATGTGGCACCGCCTCACCGCCGTCGCAGTGATCCCGAGCTGCAGCGCGAGCTCGCCGTCTTGAGCCGCGCTGACCTCGACGCTGCGCTCTGCGAGCGGGTCCGCCGCGCCGGTTACAAAGGTGTCGACGTGAGAGAGCTGGTGCCGGAGACCGGGCTCACGCGCGCCGAGTGCGAGACGCGGCTAAGCGCCTTGGCCGAGCTCGGCGAGGTCGTCGCGTGCGGGGCCAACGCGTGGATCGGCCCGGCCGTGGTCGAGCACATGCGGGCCGAGCTACTCGCCGAACTCGACGCTTTCCACGCCGCTTCACCCATGCGCCCCGGCATGGCGCGGGCTGCGCTTCGCGGCAGCCTGCCTGGCAACGCCGCAGGAGAGGCCGCCAATCTGGTGCTCACTCGGCTCGAGTCATCCGGGATGATCACGAGCGAAGGTGATCTCGTGCGCCGCAGTGATCACGAGCCCATCCTCGAGCCCGCCGCCCACGCCGCCGCCCTGCGCATCGTCGAAGAAGCCCGCGGCTCCGGCCTCGAGCCACCGAGTCCACGAGATTGGGCCGAGCGGCTCGACGTCTCGCCGGAGCATTTCCGCGATCTCGTCGCACACCTCGAGCGCAAGGGCGAGCTCGTGCGCGCACCGGGCGATCTCTGGTTCGCTCGCGATGCCGTCGATGCGCTCTGCGAGAAGGTGCGAGACCACTTCAAGGCGAACGAAGAGCTGGACACGCAGAGCTACAAGTCGCTGATCGGCACCAGCCGCCGCACTGCCATGCCACTGATGGAGCTACTCGACGAGCTGCGCGTGACGAGGCGGCAGGGAGACGTGCGCGTGCTACGGCCCGGCGCAAGCTCCTAGCCGGCGAGATCTCCTAGCCCACTGCGCTCGCGATCCAGTCGAGCAGACCTGCGCCGAGGCCCGGTAGCTGCGCGTTCGGCAGTAGGCCGAGCCAGACAACGGCGATTGCGCAGATCCCGATCACCAGGAGCTCGCTCATCGTGGCCTGCCCGCGGCCCTGGCGCCGTGTGTCGCGCATATACATGGCGATGGGAAGTCGCAAATAGGCGTAGAGCGACACCACGCTGCCGAGCACTCCCACGGCCACCAGACCGAGCTCACCCGCGCCGATGGTCGCGGTGAATATTTCGAGTCGGGCAAAGAATCCCGCAGTGCCGGGAATCCCGGCCAGCGCGAGCAGAAAGAGTGTCAGCGCGGCGGCCAGCCCGGGCCGTGTGCGCGAGAGCCCCGCGAAGTCGTCGATTTGTTCGACCTCGCGCCCCCCGGCGGCCAGCGTCACCACAACGCCGAACGCGCCCACGTGCATCAGGACGTACACGAAGAGGTAGAAGATCATGGCGACTCGGGCCGACCCCGTTGCGGCCACCAATGCCATCGCGGCATAGCCAGCATGCGCGACACTCGCCCAGGCGAGCATCCGCTTGACACTCTGCTGAATGATCGACATCGCAGCGCCGAGCACGATGCTCGCGGCGGAGAGCGCCCAGAACAAGGGCCGCAGGAGCTCGCCGAGATCGGCCAGTGCGTGATCGACGACGCGCAGAAGCGTCAGCAGGGCCGTCGCCGTCGCGGCCACCGAGAGGAAGGCGGTCACAGGTGTCGGTGCCCCCTCCCACGCATCGGGAGCCCATTGATGGAAGGGAACCAGCGCCGCCTTCCACGCGAATCCCACCAGCACGAGCCCAAGTCCGGTCATCGCCAGGCCATCGTCGGCTACCAGACCCGCACGCAACGCGGCGTAGTCGAGCTGGCCGGTCGCACCATAGAGGAGTGCGATCCCGTAGACGAGAATCGCGCTCGCGAAAGCGCTGGTGATGAACGACTTGAGACCAGCTTCGGTGCTCCTGCGCCGCTTGCGATCGAAGCCGACGAGTGCGTGCGTGGGATTTGCCGCGAGCTCGAACCCGACCCACAGCACCATCAGATTCTCGGCTGCCAGCACCACCGCAGAGCCGGCCATGGAGAGCAGAAGGAGCGCGTAGTAGCCCCCATGCTCGATGCGAAGCACGGTGAGGTAGGTGGTCGACAGCCAGAGACAAAGCAGCCCACCGAAGCAGATCAGCGCGATCGAGACTGCGGCCAGTCCGTCCAATCGAAGCTCGCTATCGGGCGAACCCGCGGAAGCGGCCGCAGAATCCGCAACGCCGCCCAACGCTACGCCGATTGCGACCAAGATCGCCACGCTGGCCACGGCGGCCAGCAGTAGTCGGGCACGTCGCTCGACCCCCGAGCTCGGCGAAAGAGTCGATGAGCGGCGCAGGAAGAGCACCTCGGCGAGCAGCACCGCCACCGCACCCATCGCCAGCACGGCGGCCGGACCGAGCGCGCCGAAGGGCATAGCGAGCGCCTGCATCAGACCCCGTCTCCGTCCGATGTCTCGATCGGACTTGCCAGATCGCTGGGCTCGGCGTCGTGGAGGGTCAGAATCGGCGCCAGATCGCGGCGCTCGTCGATCTGCTTCATCAGCTCCAACACCGACGGCTCGATGCGGCGCAGCACCGGGTTGGGATGCACACCGATCCAGAGGATCGGCACCAGGAGTGCGAGGAAGATCGATCGCTCGCGCCAGTCGAGGTCGATCAGGCCCCGATTCTCGGCCTTCTCGACCGGGCCGAGTGCCACGCGCTGGAACATCCAGAGCAGCGCTGCAGCGAGCAGGACGAGCCCGACACCTGCACCCAGCGCCGCCCGCGCGTCCACCGCAAAGCTCCCGAGCAGAATCAGCAGCTGGCCCACGAAGCCCGAGAGCACCGGCAGGCCAGCACTCGCCATCACAGTCACACCCAGGATGGCCGCAAAGACCGGCATCGGCTTGGCGAGCCCACCGAGCTCCGAGACATCGCGGGTCTTTCGCCGCTCCTCGATCACGCCGACGAGCAGGAAGAGCGCCGAGCTCGTGAGCCCGAAGCTCACGAGCTGTACCACACCGCCGATCAGTCCGTGCAGGCTCAGGCTGAAGACACCGAGCATTGCCAGGCTCAGTTGTGCGAGGCACGCGTAGGCGACGAGCCGCTTGAGGTCACGTTGCACCATAGCGACCAGGGCGCCATGCAGAATTCCTAGCACTGCAAGCGCGAAGAGTAGCGGCACGGCATCCGCCGCCGCGTTCGGGAAGAGCGTGAGCGCGAAGCGCATCATCCCGTAGGCGCCGACCTCGAGCATCACCAAGGAGAGCAGCACCGAGCCGGCAGTCGGCGCCTCCACGTGGGCTTCGGGCATCCAGGTGTGTAGGGGAAGCATTGGAATGCGAATCGCGAACGAGAGCGCGAACGCCGCAAAGAGCCACGGCTGCGTCCGCCACACGGCCACGTCCTCGCCCGCGATCGGAATCCGCACATCGATCAGCCCCGGCGTCCCGGACGAAGCTTGGCCGATCCAATCGAGCGTCCAGACGCCCGTCTGCTCGAATCCGAGTTGATAGACGATGAGCAGCGCCACCAATGAAACCACGGAGCCGGCCGCCGAGTAGAGAATCAGACGCGTCGAAGCGCGGATCCGGCCCGCTCCACCGAAGACACCCACGATCAGCCAAAGTGGAACAAAGGAGAGCTCCGCGAAGGCATAGAACTGCAGCAGATTCAGCGAGAGCAGCGCACCGAGCAGACCGGTCTCGAGCAGGAGCACGAAGAGGACGAAGCTCGCCAGGTCACGCTCGACCTGATTCCACGACGCAAGCAGCACCAGCGGCACGACGAGTGCCGTCAGGAGCACGAGGAAGAGGCTGATTCCGTCGACACCGACGAAGTAGTGGATCCCGTAGCCGGGCAGCCAGGGTGCGCGCTCGACCATCTGATGGCCGATTCCCTCTGGGTCGAACTGGCCCAGTACACCGACCCCCGCCACGAGCAGTGCGAGTCCGCTACCCCCGAGCCCGATTGCACGCCAGACGACGCCCGGAAGCCCCGATGCGCCGAAGAAGATGCGTAGCGCGACGCTCACAGCAAGCAGGAAGAGCGCAGTGCCCCCGGGTATGAAGATCAGCCAAGAGAGCACGTGTCCCTCGACGTAGGGTCCCATGCCCGCGCCGCCCATCAGGCCGCCCCCCCGGCTCGCAGCAACCAGATCACCATCGCCAGCCCGCCCACCAGCATCAGCGCCAGGTAGAGCTGGATCGTTCCGGGCTCGGTGTGCTTGAGGACGCGGTCGGAGAGCCGTTGCAAGAGCCTCGCCGTTCCATCCACCACCACGCCATCGATCAGGCGCTGATCCAGCCAGCGTCCGAGAACGCGATCCGAAAGTGTGAGCATCGGCTGCACGATGCCGCGCTCGAAGAGTACGTCCAGGTAGAAGCGATTTGCGACCAGACCATGGAGCCAGGCGAAGCGCGTTTCCAGCTTCTGCGGGAGCTCGGGGCGAAACACGTAGAGGAGTGCCGCCGGCAGCGCGCCGAGCACCGTCATCCCCACCACCTGTCCGGATACGCTCCAACTGGACGGCGACTGCTCGACTGCGGACGTCGTCAACACGCCGGCGAGGAAGCGACGGATGCTGTCACTGTCCTTCACCGAGAAAGGAAAGAGATCCGCCCAGGCTTGAGGGAGACCGATCGTGCACCCGAGCACGCAGAGCGTCGCCAGGATCGCCATCGGGCGCAGCATGATTGGCTCGGGCTCCTCGATTCTCATGCGGATCTCGCCTGGGAATCGAGTCTCGCCGTAGAGCGCGAGGTACATCAGACGAACTACCGAGAAGGCGAGGAGCCCAACGGCGACAAGAGCCAGAACGTAGAGTGGCGCGTGCAGGGGAATGAGGAGGGCATCGTGGGCCGCCACGAGAATCTGCTCGCGCGAGAAGTAGCCGGACCAGAAGGGCGGCACGCCGATGGAGGAGAGCAAGGCGATCCACATACAGATGCGCGTGAGATGGATGCGGCTGCCGACGTTCCCCATCCGCAGCAGATTGTGCTCCTGCCTCAACGAAGCGATCACGACACCTGCGCCCATGAAGAGCACGGGCTGGAAGAAGGCATGGCTGACGGCATGATGCACCGCAGCCGTGGGATCGCCCGCCCCCACCCCGAGAAACATGAAGCCCTGATGGGTCGCGGTCGAATACGCGAGCACCCGTTTGATGTCGGTCTCCACGCACGCGAGCCCGGCCGAGAGCAATGCGGTCACCACTCCGATCCACGCCATCAGGGCGGCCGCCTCGGGCGCAATCGCAAACAAGAAGGAGAGCCGCGCCAGCAAGTAGACGCCCGCCGCCCCCATGCACGCGCCGTGCACCAGCGCAGAGGCCGGACTCGGCGCCGCCGTGGAGCCCGGCAGCCAGAGCAGAAAGGGAAGCTGGGCGGCCTGCGCACACGCAGCAATGAGAAAGCAGAACCCGGCAATCACCGCGACCGCAATCGGATGGCCTCCCAGCCAGACGGGCAGCGCGAAGCTCACCCCGTCGAACGCCTGGAGCGCGGCCTCGATCTCACCGAGCCGCAGGGTCGCCGACCCCGCCGCGGCCAACGTCCAGAATACGAGCACGATCCCGATGACCAGAGCCAGATCGCCGACGCGGCCGACCACGAATGCACTCGTGGCCGCGCGCGCGCTGACCTGCTCGGCGTACCAGAAGCCGATCAGCAGGTAGGAAAAGATGCCGACACCTACCCAGCCCAGGAAGAGGAGCACGAGGTTGTCGGCCAGCACCACGATCAGCATCGAGGCGAGGAAGAGATCCGAGTAGCCGAAGTAGCGCTGGAAGCCGCGATCGTCGCGCTGATCGGCCTCCATGTAGCCGGCCGCGAAGACCTGCACCAAGAGCCCCACGCCGGCTACGACGAGGCAGAAGATTGCCGAGAGTGCGTCGAAGCGGAACGCCAGATCGGCGGTAAACACACTCGGTGCCACGCCCACGCCGATCCACGTGCCCACGCGGTCCACCAGCGCAGCGTTGTCGTCCAGCGCGATCAGCTCCCAGAAGGCGAGGATCGATAGGAGCAGCGCACCTGTGTGGGCCGCACTGGAGATCGTCGTGACAGCACGCGCAGAAAGGCGGCGGCGGAGCAGGCCAATCGAGACCAGATGCAGCACACCCGTCAGCAAGGGGAGTGCCGGGATGAACCGGAGGAAGCTACTCGTCACCTCGCTCAACATGCAGGCCTCACCAGCGCAAGAGCCGCGCGTCCTCGATATCCATCGAGTCGCGATTGCGGACCAGGCTCACCAGGATTGCCAATCCGACTGCGAGCTGCGCGGCCACCACGGCGATCCCGATCATGGCAAAGACGCGACCCTCCATCGGGACCGAGTCCGCCACCGCGCGCGCCGCCCACATGCGATCGAAGCCGACCAGCGCCACCACCACCGCGGCAAACATCAGCTCGATGCACATCAGCACCACGATCAGGTTGCGGCGCAAGAGAGCGCCCACTGCGCCTGCACAGAAGAGCAGGGCCGAGAGAGCGAGTACGTGATCGTGGGTGATCACTCAGTCCGCCCTCCGCCCGGCCAGGGCGACACTCCCGACAACCGCCGAGAGCAGCAAGAGCGACAGCACCTGCAGCGGCAGCAGATGAGAGCGGAAGAGCGCGAGACCCATTGCACGATGCCCGCCGGAGATGGTATCGAGCGCCGCGGCTGGGTGAAGCGCCGCGGCCGGGTGGAGCGCCGCGGCCGGGTGGAGCGCCGCGGCCGGGTGGAGCGCCGCGGCCGGGTGGAGCGCTGTGGCGGCGGCGGAAGCCGCGCCGGGGCCGATGGTCGCACCGGATTCAACGCCTGACACAGGGACGCCGGTGCCCGGCGCAGTGTGCACGACTACCAGCGCGATCCCCACCGCAGCCCCGCAGCCGAGCAGCTTGAAGGCGGTGTCGCGCACTCGGGACGCAGGCCTCCGGCCACCCTCGGCACCCACAAGAAGGACGATCATCAAGAGCAGCACGGTCACGGCGCCCCCGTGGACGATCAGATGCACGACGCCGACGAGCTCACCGCCAATCAGGACGAGAATACCCGACACAGCGGTCAGGCACGCGAGCAACGCAGTCGCGGCGGCCACCGCAGTACGCGCCACGATCACCATCGCGGCGGCGGAGAAGACGGCCAGCGCCGCCAGGACGTCGAAGAGGAGCACCTCCGCGCTCATCCGCCACCCCCACCCACTGCGACCAAGACGAAGCCGGTCGCGAAGATATTCAGCAGCGCCAGCGGCATCATGCCCTTCCAGAGCCAATCCATCAGCTGGTCGTCGCGCAGCCGCGGCATCGACCCCCGCAACACGACCTGCAGCACAATCACCGACACGAGCTTCAACAGAAACGCGATGGCATGCGCACCCATGCAGATCAAGGTGGCGAAGCCCTCGCCGTAGAAGCCCGAGACGGCTGAGATGATTCGATCCTGCGACAACCACGGGATCGCGGAGCCACCCAGGAAGACGGCCGTCACGATGCCTGCGATCACCACGAGCTGCACGACACCTGCGAGCTGAAAGAGGCCCAGCCCCACGCCCGAGTACTCGACGGTGTGACCGCCGGCGATCTCGGATCCAGCCGATGAGGAATCAAAGGGCGGTTGGCGGCTTGCCGCCATCGCGCAGAGCAGAAAGGTCGCGAAGCAGACGGGATTCTGGACGATCCCCCAGGCCGGCAGCGAGAGCCACTCCGCCGCCACCCCCAGATCGAGATTCGAGAGCAAGCCGCCGAGTCCGATGCTGCGGTCCTGCACGAGTCCCATGTCCGAGAGCCGGAGGGTTCCGTAGATCGCGAACATCGGCACCAACGAGAGCGCCATTGCGATCTGGCAGGAGACGGTCTGCGCGCCGGCGCGAACGGCGCCGAGCAGCGCATAGTCGCTATTGCTCGACCAGCCCGCCAACACGAAGCCAAGCCCGGAGAGTGTCGAGAGCGCGAAGAACCAGAGCACGCCGGCGTCGGCGTCGGCCAGCACGAGGGAGAGCGTGGTCGAGCCGATCGTGTAGCGCGCTCCAAAGGGGATGACGGCCACCATGACGATGACCGGCACCAAGGCGAGCGCCGGCGCAAGCGCGTGCAGGACACGATCCGCGCCACGGGGCCGCACGCTCTCTTTGGCGAGCCGCGCGATCGCATCGGCGAGCGGCTGCAGGAGTCCACCCAGCGTGGCCGTTGCGACGTTCACTCGTGCCGGCCCCACGCGATCCTGCATCAGTGCGCTCTGACGGCGCTCCAGCCACGCGGTCAGCGGAACCAGGCCGACAAGCAGCACACCGAGCACCGTCAACGTCTTGGCCAGCAGCAAAAGGGTCACGCCCCGCTACCCCCCTGCGCCGCGATCCCGATCGGGCGCCCCAAGCGGCCCTTCACGCCTACCATCGGAGCGCGCCCTTTCCCCACGCGTAGACGTACGCCACGCCGAGCGGAGCGATGAAGAGTGCCATCGCGACCAGACCCGGCGAGCCGAGCTCGCGCAGCACCGCGCTCCACGGATGCAAGAAGACCACGGCGACGTCGAAGACCAGGAAGAGGATGGCGACCACGTAGAAGCGCACCGCGAAGCGGCGTCGCGGCGCGCTGCGGACGCCGCCAGCGCCCGCATAGGGATCCCGCTTCGCGGCGAGGTCGCGGCGAGGAGCGATGCGCAGGTTCAGGGCGAGCATCGCGCCGGTGAGCGCGACCGCCAAGGCGAGAATGAGCAGAACGCCGACGTACTCGGCCAATCCCCTGCGCTCCCTTCCGAGGGATGACGAACCCTGGCGCGTTCAGGGCGGCTGGCTGCAATGCGGAGGGCGTGGAGCAAGCTAGCCGCGCGCCCCGCGGGCGTCAACAAATCGAGGTAAGCTCGGCCGCGTGGGCATTCCCATCGGAGTGATCGGTGCGGGGAGCTTCGGAACGTGTCTCGCCATGCTCTGCGCCGCGGAGAGCGACGTCACACTCTGGGCGCGCGATCCCGACGTCGCGCGCGCGATCCAGGTCGAAGGTCGAAATCCGCGACATCTCAGCCAGTTTGCGCTGCCCGCCGGCCTCACGGCGACCGCCGACCTGCAGCACGCGGTGGCCGGCAAGGAGCTCGTGGTGGTCGCGGTACCGAGTCACGCGCTGCGTGACGTGATGCGCGCGGCCGCGCCGGCGTTGCACGACCAGGCGATCGTGGTCTCCGCCGTCAAGGGCATCGAGTGCGAGACGATGATGACCATGCACGAGGTGCTCGAGGACGTACTCGACCCGGTCCACCACCCGCGCATCTGCTGTCTCTCCGGGCCCTCCTTCGCGCTTGAGATCGCGGAGCGGCAGCCGACGCTGGTCACCGTGGCCTGCCGCAACGAGGCCTACGCGATCGCTGTGCAGTCGATCCTCTCGCGTCCGTGGTTCCGTTGCTACTCGAGCGCGGACGTGATGGGTGTCGAGATCGGCGGAGCGCTCAAGAACGTGATCGCCATCGCGGTGGGGATCGGCGACGGCGTGGGGGCGGGCCAAAACGCCCGCGCAGCCCTGATGACGCGGGGACTCTCCGAGATGACCCGCCTCGCTGTCCAGATGGGCGCTCGCGCCGAGACGCTCCACGGCCTGTCCGGGATGGGAGACCTGGTGTTGACCTGCACTGGGGATCTGTCGCGCAACCGCCGTGTCGGGCTGGCCCTGGGCGAGGGGCGCAGCCTGGACGAGATCGTGGCCGAGCTGGGCGAGGTGGCCGAGGGCGTACGGACCACCCGCGCCGCCTGCCGACTCGCCGAGCGCGAGGGGGTCGAGCTGCCGATCGTCGAGATGGTCCGGCAGGTGCTCGACGGCGAGCGTACCCCGGCGGACGCGGGCAGCGCCCTGCTGACCCGCCAGCTGGGTCGTGAGCGCGAGAGCGATCCATATTAGCGAACATGTTCGCATAGAAATTGAGCCCCTTTGACTGCCAGGAGGTGGCGGAATCGCTACGCTTTCCCGCTAATGAAAAGTACTTTCAATTCCGACAGGATCGCCCCGGCGCTTTCTCTGGCCGACCTCGAGCCCGGCACCGAGGGGGTCGTGGTGGACGTGGCCGGCCGGGACCCGACCAGCCGACGTCTGCTCGACCTGGGCCTTATCCGCGGCACGCCGGTCCGCGTGATGCGCCGCGCTCCACTCGGCGACCCCGTCGTCTACGAGCTGCGCGGCTACCGACTCTGCCTGCGCCGCAGCGACGCTGCGCGGGTCGAGATGCGCGTCGAATCGACAGCCGGCGCCTCCCATCCTGGGTCACGCGCCTAGCTCCCACCTGGGATGCCACTTCAGGTCGCCGCGCCCGAGAAGAGCCCTTCCTTGAACCAAGCCGCCCACAGAACAAGCCAAGAGCCGATCCGCCTCGGCCTGATCGGCAGCCCCAATTCGGGCAAGACGACGCTCTTCAACTCGCTCACCGGGCTGCGCGCCAAAGTGGGCAACTACCCGGGTGTCACCGTCGAGCGCCGCGAGGGCAGGGTGCGTGTCAACGGCGGCGAAGCCGTGGTGATCGACCTGCCCGGCACCTACTCGCTGGATCCGATCAGCCCCGACGAGGCCGTCGTCACCCAGGTTCTCGATGGCGAGGTAGCCAGCGTGCCGATGCCGGACGCGCTCGTGATCGTCGCCGATGCGTGCTCACTCTCGCGCTCCTTGCTGCTGGTCGGCCAGGTGTTGCATCGAGATCGACCCGCCTGCCTCGTGGTCACCATGATGGACGAGCTGCGCGCGCGCGGTGGCGAGCTCGATCTCGAGCGCCTCAGCGGCGCCCTTGGCATCCCTGTAGTGGGCGTGGTCGGTCATCGCGGCCTGGGTGTCGCCGAGCTGCGCACGCTGCTCGCCCATCCCGAGACCTGGACACAACCCGTGATCGCGCCGCCCGCCGAGCCGTCCGAGCGCGCGGCCTGGGCGGAGTCGATTCTCGACCACGTCGTGCGCCGTCCGGTCGGACCCCACACCATCACCGACCGCATCGACCGGATCGTGCTGCACCCCGTGTGGGGTGTGCTGCTCTTCGCACTGGTGATGGTGACCTTCTTCCAGCTGATCTTCGCCTGGGCGACGCCAGCGATGGATTGGATCGACGGAATGATCGGGCTGGCGGGAAGCGCGGCGCGCAGCACGCTGCCGCCCAGTCTGCTGACCGATCTCGTAGCCGATGGACTGATCGCCGGCGTGGGCTCCGTGGCAATCTTTCTGCCGCAGATCGTGCTCCTCTTCTCGCTCCTCTACCTGCTCGAGGACGTCGGCTATATGGCGCGGGCCGCCTTCGTGGTCGACCGCGCGATGGGGCGCGTGGGGCTCGAAGGGCGTGCATTCGTCGCCCTGCTCTCGAGCTACGCGTGCGCGGTGCCCGGTATCATGGCGACACGGACCATCCCGAGCCCGCGTGACCGCCTGGTGACGATCCTGGTGGCGCCACTGATGACCTGCTCGGCTCGCCTGCCCGTTTATGCGCTCTTGATCGCGGCCTTCGTGCCGGCGCGCAATGTACTCGGCCCGATCGGACTCCAGGGGCTCGTGCTGCTGGGTCTCTACCTGGTGGCGCCCGTCGTCGCGATGATCGTGGCGGCGATCCTCAAGCGTACGCTGCTGCCCGGCGAAGGCATGCCCTTCGTACTCGAGCTGCCCACCTACCGACTGCCCACCTTGAAGCTCTGGCTCTCGCAGGTCTGGCGCAGTGCATCGGCGTTCCTGAAGCGCGCCGGCACCATCATCCTGGCCGCCTCGCTGGTGCTCTGGGTGCTGCTGACCTTCCCACAGTCGACGCCGCCGGGGGATCTCGACGACGTGCAGGCGGCGAGCTGGTCACTGGAGCAGAGTATCGCGGGACGCATCGGCCATGCCATCGAACCGCTGATCGAGCCACTGGGCTTCGACTGGAAGATCGGCGTTGGTCTGATCGCCAGCCTTGCCGCGCGAGAGGTCATCGTCGCCACACTGGCGCAGATCTACACCGCACAGGACCCGGATGCGTCGCTGCGCGCAGCCATCCGGGCCGACGTGGACCCGCTCACCGGACGCAGGATCTACGATCCCGGCACCGTGGCGGCGCTGCTCGTCTTCTTCGTCTTCGCACTGCAGTGCACCTCGACGCTGGCCATCATGGCGCGCGAGACGAACTCATGGCGCTGGCCGGCCTTTGCGTTCGGCTACCTCCTCTGTCTCGCATATGGATTCGCGTGGATGGCGCGACACATCACCCTGGCATTGACGTAATGCACTGACCACAGCGGCCGGGCGGTGCGGCGACGAATCGGGTCACTGCTACCCTCGCCCCAATGCGACACACCGTCCGCTTCGCCCTGATCGTGAGCATCGCGTTGCTCGTCGGCTGCGCGACACGCACGCTGAGCAAGGGCGTCATCAACCACTATGGTCTCGACATCAAGCTGCGCAGCGAGAAGCCCCTATTCGGGGAGACCGTCCGTCGCGGCTACGACCATCCTGTAGTGATCTCGGGACCGCGGCTCGAGGCGATCCTACGCGGCATCGAGATCGATACGCGCAAATCCGAGAGCTCGGCGATCCGAGAGCGGCGTGCCGCCATCCACCCGAAGATCATCCGACGCATCTCCGAGGGACTCTCCGAGGCCTTCGCCCAGGCGAATCCCGACCAGCAGGTCGTCGTAATGGCGCTGCGCAAGCAAACGCAGAAGCTGATCTTCGATCGCAAGCACCTGACCAGCTTCGTCGCCTGGATCGACGATGGCCAGCTCTTTGTCGCGCTATCGCGCATCGACTGGAAATGGGAGCCAAAGTCCAAGAACGAGAGAATTCCCGAGCCCTGGCCCGGCGAGCACGTGATGAGCTTCAGCGTCGTCGAAAGCGACGTCTACTTTCACGAGTCCCGCCAGACCGTGCGACTCGACTGGCGCAGCCAGGCCTTCGGGCCCGCGCCTCTGGCCGAGGAGATCTCGTCGCGCCCGGAAGAGGGGGAGGAAGAGGGTGGAGCTGGCGCCCCGGTCGGGACGGGCAGTGCGGCCGCGGCCGCGGACACCGCCGGCGCAGAAGCTGCGGCCACCGCCGAGGATGACGACCCGCTCGACAAGCTCGATGCGGACGACTATCGGGCATTGGCAGACCTCGAGGAGGCCCGCCAATCCGGCGCCATTGGCGGTGCCGAGTACGAGCGACGGCGCGACGCAATCCTCGACAACGGAAACTGATCGCGGGTATGTCCCGCACGATTGCCGCGCGCACCCGCGAGTTCAGCAGAGGGATAGTGCGGCCACTTCGCCCGGCACCTCGCGGATGCTGCCAAGCACGCGCGTGGCCGCGCTGAAGTCGCCGGCGCGCGTCAGCTCGTTCGGGACGACCAGGCAGGGCATGCCGGCGCGTATCGCCGACTCGAGGCCACGCGGCGAGTCTTCGACCACCACGCACTGCGCCGGCTCGACGCCCAGCCGCTCGGCGGCCATCAGGTAGGGATCCGGATGCGGCTTCGAGCGCGCGTAGTCGCCCTGTGCGAGGACGAATTCGAAGAAGTGGTCGATCGCGTGGTCGCGGTGCATCGTGCGCAGATTATCGGGATGCGAGCTGGTGACGATCGCCATCGGGTGGCGACCGTGCAGATGGGTGAGTGTCTCGATCACACCGTCCATGAGATCCACACCTTGTCGCACACGGGCGCGAAAGCGGGCGTCGCGGTCGGCCCTGATGTGCTGGATCCGCTCGTCGTCGATCCCCTCATCCCTCGCCAGATCGAAACAGCTGCGGCCCTGACGCAGATTGACGTCGCGGAAGAGATCGAGGGTCAGGTCCACCTCCACCTCGCGCAATGCATCGCGCGACGCTTCGAAGTAGAGGTGCTCGCTGTCGACGAGCACGCCATCGTTGTCCCACAGGATCGCTCGAACCATCTTCTCGGTGCCTACTCGTCCTCGTCCGCCCTCAGATCGAGGGAGAGCGAGTTGAGGCAGTAGCGCTGGCCGGTCGGTGCGGGGCCGTCAGGAAATACGTGGCCGAGATGCGCATCGCACTGGCTGCAGAGCACCTCGGTGCGCACCACGCCCATGCTCGAGTCACTCTGCTCGCGTACCGACTCCTTGGAGACCGGCTCATAGAAGCTCGGCCAGCCGCTGCCGGAGTCGTATTTCGTATCCGAGTGGAAGAGCTCGGCGTCGCAGCACACGCAGCGATAGGACCCGGGCGTCTTCGTGTCCCAGTACTTGCCGGTGAACGCGCGCTCCGTGCCCGCCTGGCGCGCCACCTCGTACTGGTCCGGTGTGAGCTGCTTGCGCCACTCGTCATTCGTCTTCTCGACCTTCTCTACCTTCTCGACCTGCTCGCAATCGCCTGCGTCGCCCACGACGTCTCCTCTCTGGCTCACTTCTCGTTCTCTATTCCTCGTCGAATTTGCGCTCAACCGAAGTGTGGCGGACGTTGGTCCGCCCACGGCGCCGCCTCCTCGAGCTGCGCCCCGGTCGTGAGCAGCATTCGCTCCTCGCCGTAGGGCGCCACGAGCTGCACGCCCAGCGGCAGGCCGGTCGGCCACTCGGCATCGCCGGCCTGCGTGAAGCCCCCCGGCAGCGAGATGGCGGGCTGTCCGGAGAGGTTGAAGGGTAGCGTGAAGACGCCATAGGGGGCCGAGCGCAAGAAGCCCGCGAGCGGCTCCTCGCGCGTGGACCCCAGCGTCCCGATGCGCACCGGCGGTGCGGCCTGGGTGGGCGTGAGCAGCAGATCGAAGCCGCCCTGCCACCACGACGCCAGACCGCGCCCGAGACGATGCACGTTCTCGATGGCTGCGAGCAGCTGCGGGGCGCTCTGGTCGCGACCCCGGCAGGCGAGCTCCCAGGTCAGCGGCTCGACGTCGCCCTGCGCAATCGTCTGGCCGAGCTTCTCCCCCCACGCATCCAGGGCCCGCGCGACGTTGGCCGCCACCACAGTGACGTATTGGATGACCAGTGTGGGATCGTCGAGTGCCTCCGGCTGGGCCGCCTCGACATGATGGCCCAGCTCCTCCAGCCGCTCAGCACAGCGCAGCGTGGCGTCGGCCAGGTCGGGGTGCAAGGGGATGTCGCGCGGGGCGCGCGTCATGACACCGACGCGCAGCTTGCGCGGCCGCTCCGCCAGTGCAGACGCAAAGCTCGCCTCGGGCGGTGGCGCCGCGTAGGGGTCTCCGGGCATGCGACCGGCCACGACGTCGAGCAGTGCGGCCGAATCGCGCAGCGTGCGCGAGACCACGAACTCGGACGAGAAGCCGCTCCAACGCTCGCCCAGGCCGGGCCCGAACGAGCAGCGCCCACGCGTCGGCTTGAGACCCACGAGCGAGCACATGCTGGCCGGCCCGCGGATGGATCCACCGCCGTCGCTGGCGTGCGCTGCGGGAACGATGCCGGCCGCCACGGCCGCCGAGGCGCCGCCGCTCGAGCCGCCGGAGCTGTGCTCGGTATTCCACGGATTGCGAGTGGGCCCATAGGCTTCGGGCTCGCTGGTCGGCAGCAGCGCCAGCTCTGGCGTATTCGTGCGACCGAGCGAGACCAGCCCGGCGTCCACGAGCTTCTGCGTGAACCAGCTGTTCTCCTTCGCCCGGTAGCCGAGACGTTTCGCCAGGCCGAGTCCCGCATGTACGGGCTGCCCGGCTTCCTCACCGCCGATGTCCTTCATCAGGAAGGGCACGCCACGGAAGGGTGTAGCCGCCAGATGCTTGGAGGTGGCAAGCTCGCGCGCGCGCTCGAGCGCGGGGTGGATGACGGCATTCAGTACGGGATTCAGACGTTCGCAGCGATCGATCGCGGCCTCGACCAGCTCGACGGACGAGAGCTCGCCCCTTCTCACCAGCTCGGCCTGCGCGATCGCGTCCAGGGTCGCCAGCTCATCGGCCATACGCGGACTCCTCACCAACGCGCACGGCACCGGATTCGTATTTGAAGGAGATCACTCTCGGGTTTTCCGAGTCCTCCCGAAACTGCAGGCGCAAATCGTGCATCGCATCGGCCGCCACCGCGGCGTCGCCGCCGTCGGCCCCTGGCCAGGCGCGCGTGACCCTGTTGCCCGCCACGCGCCACCACGGCTCCTCGTCGTCGAGCGGCTCGAGCTGGAGGCCGGCCACGTCAGCGGCGTTCTCGATTTGGCGCACGAGTAGTCGCTCGTGGCCCTTGTCCGCGGCAATTAGCACGCGCCCCACATCGAAAGTCAGTAGATAGCCGGGAGCGCGCAGCACCTCGCTGGTGCCGTCCGCCGCCACCAGCTGCTCGACGCGCAGGATGCACCCACGCGCCTCGGCGGCCCGCTCGAAGATCTCGATCCCCATGCGACGCACCCTCCTCGGGCCTCGCGAAGCGTGTGACGTCCGCGAAGGATCAAGTCTACACTGGCCTGACGGCGTTGGGAGAGGGCTACGTGGATGGATGACGATCAGAGGCTGGTTCGGCCGGACGGGCTCTCGGTGCGCAGGCGGCGACACGACTTCTCCTACTCGCCGCGCGACCTCGTGGAGGCGATCGGCAGGGCGAGCCTGCTGGCCACCGGACTGCCGGACACGATCACGCCGAACCTCTTGCAGGGCGTCGAGGAACGTTACGAGCGCATCCCCTACGCAACGCTGCGGCTGATCGCGGGGGGACTCGACTGCGACCCGGTCGACATTCTGGCCGAGTAGAAGAGCCTGAAAGGAGCGACGAGATGAGCGGCGGCTGGACGACGATCGAGAAGGCGCGAAGACAGCCGGGCCTGCGCCTGGTGGTGACGGCGGGCGTACCCGGACCCTGGGGCGAATCCGCCAAGGGTGTGCTGCACGTTCGCGGCGTCCCCTTCGCAAAAGTCCCGCAGCACGGTGGTGGGCCGAATGACGACCTGGTCGACTGGACGGGTGAGTCCAACGCGCCGCAGGCCATCTACGAAGACGAGCGCGCGCGCAGCGGCTGGAGCGAGATCATCATGCTCGCCGAGCGGCTCGGCCAAGGCGACTCACTGCTACCCGAGGATGCGGCCGATCGCGCACAGATGTTCGGGCTGATCCACGAGCTGGCCAGCGAGGGAGGCTTCGGCTGGAGCCGGCGGCTGATGCTACTCGCGCCGATCATGTCGCTGCCCGAGGATCATCCGGCGCGCGCGACCTTCGGCGCAATGGCGATGCGCTACGGCTTCGATGCAGGGCTCGCCGAGGCTGCGCCGGCCCGGGCCGCCCTTGTGGTCGGGCTGATCCGCGATCAGCTTCGGAGTCAACATGAGGCCGGCTCCGAGTTCCTGATCGGTGATCACCTGTCGGCACTCGACGTGTACTGGGCGGCATTTGCAGCGCTCATCCAGCCGCTTCCCGAGGACGTCTGCGACATGCCGGCAGGGCTGCGCGCGAGCTACGCGACGATGCACCCGCTGCTCGACGCGGCCGTCGACCCGATCCTGCTCGAACACCGCGATCGCATCTACGAGCAATACCTCGAGATGCCCCTGGATCTGGCGCCCTAGACCAGATGGGGCCGGTCGCTGCCTGCGCTCAGGCCGCGGCCGGCGCGTCGGCGCCGCCGCGGCGCGCGCGGATCGCGTCGCGCATCCACAACCACGTGTGGCGCAGACTCGGCTCCATCCGCCACTGGCGCGCACGAACCCTCGAGAGTGAGTGGCCCTGGACGCGCTCAGCGAGCTCCTCGAGCAGCCAGCGTGCCTCCTCGGACTGACGACTGGCCCCGAGCCTCGCCGCCAGGTCGAGCACGGTGTCCATATGCCAGGGATCCATCTCGCACGCCGCGCGCAGGAGCGCGATGGCCTGGGGCCTGTGGCCTCGCCCCTTCATCTGGCGCCGCCCCTCGAGCAGCGTGTCGCGAGCACGGCCCTTGTCCCCGAGCCGAACCTCGAGACGCGCAATTGACATCCACGCCTCGAACTGACGCGGCAGCACGCGCGCCGCCGCCTTGTAGACGCTGAGCGCCTTGTCGTGCTGGCCGGCGCTCGTGCAACCTGCTGCGGCCTGCTGAAACGAGCGCCAGGCCTCGAAGCACTGACCCGTGGCCGCCAGCAGCGGTGCAATCTTGTAGTGGAGCTCGGCATTGCGAGGCTCAGCGGCCAGCACGCGCCGGTAGAGGGCGATCGCACGCCGGCGCTTGCGCTTGGCGCGGGCGCGCTCCGCCTCATCGAGAAAGCGCTTGCGGTCATAGGTGGCGCGACGTCCGAGCAGTGCCAAAGAGAGGTCCCCCGTCGCGGCATCGCGAAACACGCTGCCGACGCTGGATTCGAATCGACCCACAGTCCCGCACGCTTGATGACCAATGTCACTCATTCCTCGTCCGCAGGCGGCCGACCGGCAGGCCTGCGGCAACGGACACGCAGGCCGACCTGCACGGACCGGCAACCCATCTACACTATGCTCGGATGGCGAAGCGAACCGCCTCACTTGGAGGAGACACGAGCTTGTCCGCCCGCAACCCGCATCCCGATCTGCCCCGCAACCTCGCCCTGATCGGTGGCCGCGGCTGCGGGAAGAGCTCCGTCTCGAAGCGGCTGGCGCGACGCAATCGCCACTTCATGCTCTTCAGCCTCGACGCACTGATCCGCTACGAGCGCGGCGCGATCACGATCCCCGAGATCGTCGAGAAGGAGGGTTGGGCGGCGTTTCGCGATCTCGAGTACGAGGTCGTGCGCCGCGTTTCGGCCTTCCGGGGCGGAGCGCTCATCGACTGTGGCGGTGGTGTGGTGGTCGATCTCGACGCCGAGGGAGGCGAGATCTTTAGTCGCCGCAAGGTCGAAGCCCTCCGGCGCACGAGCCTAGTCGTCTATCTCTCTCGCGATTTCGAGTACCTGGAGAGTCGCGTGGAGGATGATTCGAACCGGCCCTCGCTCTCCCAGAGCGAGGATTTTCTCTCGATCATGAAGCGCCGCGATCCCTGGTATCGGCGAGCGGCCGATTGGGTGGTCGACTGCGACGACAAGACCAAACCCGAGCTGGCCGACGAGCTGCTGCACTGGTACTACGAGCGGATCGGCGCCGAATACACACCGGAAACGGACTGAGGATGTCATGGATCTGGGATTGAAGGATCGCACGGTCATCGTGACCGGGGCGAGCGGTGGCATCGGGCGCGGGCTCGTACTCGGCTTCGCGGCCGAAGGCGCGCGCGTCGTGTTGGCGAGCCGCGACGAGGCGAAGTGCAAGGAGGTGGCCGCGGCCGCCGCAGATCTGCCCGGTGAAACCCTCGTCGTCGCCACCGACATCACGAATGCCGACTCGGTGCGCGAGCTTGCCGAGGTCACCCACCGATCCTTCGGCGAGCTGGATGTGCTCGTCAACAACGCGGGCGGCGTCGCCTACCCGCGCGCTTTCCTCGACAAGCCCGACGACGAAATCGAGTGGGAGCTGGCGCTCAACGTTCATGGCGTCTTGCACACCTGCCGCCAGCTCGGCCGCGCAATGGTGGAGCGAGGTGAGGGCAGCATCGTCAACATCACGTCCAACTCGGCGCTCCTTGCCGAGGCGGGCAATATGGTGGCCAACTACGCAGGCACCAAGGGCTATGTAATGGCGTTCTCCAAGGCGCTCGCCTACGAGTGGGGACCGCGGGGGGTGCGAGTGAACTGTGTGTCGCCCGGTTGGATCGTACCCTGGGAGAAGGGGCATGTGGGCAGCGGCAGCTTTTGGGAGAAGTACGGCTGGGAGTTCTTCGGCACGCCGGACGAGATGGCGCGGCAGGCCGAGGCCGGCGACCTCTTCAATGCCAGCCATCAGCCCATCAAGCGCATCGGCCGGCCCGAGGACATCGCCGCGATGACGCTCTTCCTCTGCTCGCCGCTCGCCGCCCACATCACGGGCCAGCTCGTCAGTGTGAGCGGCGGCGCCTACATGCCCTGAGGACGATGCAACGTGGGAATCGAGGACAACAAGGCGCTGATCTGCCGCTACTTCGACGCCATCCGCACGGGTGAGCCTCCGCTGCCCGATCTGCTCAGCGATGACATCACCTGGTGGGTGCCAGCGGCGTCGCCGATGGGTGGCCTCTACGAGGGCAAGGCGGCGGTGCTCGGGCTGATGCAGAGCGGAGCCGACCTCTACGATCCGTCCACGCCGATGAAGGTCGAGCTGACGCGCCTGGTCGCCGAGGGCGACGATGTGTGCGCTCAGGTCACGATCGAGGCACGCACGGCCCGGGGCGAGCAGTACCGCAACCACTACCACTTCGCGTTCTGCGTCCGCGACGGACGCATCGCCGAGGTCCGCGAGTACGTCGATACCCTCTACGCCGAGCGCAAGCTCTTCGCATGCTGACCTTCGCCCGCTATCTCGCTTTCCAGGTCCCGGGCTGGGGGATCGCCCTGGCGCTGGCGTGGGGGCTGGACGTCTGGTCGACGATCCCGCGCAGCATGATCGGCTCCCTGCTGGCTGCTTTCGTAGTGAAGGACTTCCTCATCTATCCCTTCGTGCGCTCCGCGTACGAGCACCGGCCCCACGACGCAGGCCACAGGGTCGTCGGCGCATGTGGAAAGGTCGTGGTCGCCCTCGACCCGGACGGCTGGGTAGAGGTCGGTCACGAACGCTGGCGCGCGCGAAGGGAAACCGACGGACCGATGCTCGACGTGGGTGAGAAGGTCGAGATCGCAGCGCTGCGAGGACACACGGTCCTGGTGCGCGCCGAAGGGAAGAACAGCCCGTCCGCCGCTAGCGCTTCGAATCGCGCAGGAGCCGGATCAGCAGCTCGGCCTCGAGGAATGTGAGGTCGATATGACCGATCCTCACGCGGTCACCGGATTTGAGGGTGACCGGGACGCCCTCGCCCTGAACCGGCACGGGTCGCCCGTTGACGGACGTGCCGTTGGTGGAGCCCGCATCCTGAATCGAGAGTTCGTCGCCGTGGCCCTGCTTGAGGAAGGCGTGGAAGCGCGAGACGCTCACGTCTGGAATCACGATGTCGTTATTCGACGTTCGGCCCACGCTGACGAGGTGCCCCACCGAACGGCCGGTGCGCTGGATCGGATGCACGTGCGGCTTGAAGGTCGTAGTCGGCAGCTCGGGGGTGTCGACGAAATCCATTTCGACCACCGTTGCACCGGGACCGTCCGGTGCCACGAGGTCGATCCCACCCACCATCAGGAACGCGCTGCCGTGGCGATCCTCGAAATCTTCGCGCGTGAGCGAACGGGCGTCGATCGCCAGATCGCCGACGGCGACCCCGGTGCCCTGCGGGCTGGCCTCGCTGTGCTCGTTCCGGCTCATGCCACCTCCCCAGCTATGCGTCGGCGGGTCGGCGGAGGCGCTTGAGGAGTAGCTCGAAGTCAGATCCTCGGAGCGGGCAGAGCCAATCGATACCAGGAATCTGGACCCCTACGAGCCAGCCCGCCAGCCCAGCTCCTCACGCAGCTCGGAGAGGGCGGCCTCCGCCTGTTCGCGGACGTACTCCATCTCGTCGTGCAGACCGGCCTCGAGGATCGGAGCGACGATCTCCTGGTCGAGGTCGCCGAGGCGTTTGGCGAGGTGCGCGAATCCGATCATCGCGTTGCCGCGCACGTCGACGTTGGGGTGCTGGGCGAGGCGCGCGAAACAGATCTGCGCCCACATGGCGTCCTCGGCGGCCAGCGAGACGTCGATGATTACACCCAGCAGCTCTTCCGGGTCGTCCTCCTCGATGGTGGCGTCGACTTCCTGCATGAATTCGTCCGACATGGTCGAACCTCCTATCGGGCCTGAAGTGGATATGCGGGGGAATGTGGAGGGGGAAGATCTAGCGGGGGGTTCCGCCCGCGGCTCCCAGGACTCGCCCTCGGCTCGTGCGAGCCGGGGGCGGCTCGCGAACGAGTTCGGGCAAGAGTTCCCAGCGGCCAACGCGCGTGGGGACGCCGAGTGCCCGGTCGAGCGCCTCCATGTAGTCGTCGCGCGACCACTCCTGCGCGCCGAGCAGCTCGGTATTGGGCGTGTGGACCTGGCAGTCCAGGAAGTGGAAATCCCACGCCTCGATCTGCTCGACGAGATGCACGAAGGCAATCTTCGAGGCGTCTCTCGCATGCGAGAACATCGACTCGCCGAAGAACGCGGCGCCCAGCGAGAGGCCGTAGATGCCGCCTACGAGCTCATCACCCAGCCACGCTTCGAACGAGTGGCCGTAGCCGAGCTCGAAGAGCGCACAATAGGCCTCCACCATGTCGTTGGTGATCCAGGTCCCGTCCTGGCCGGTCCGGTCGGCGTCGCGACAGGCCTCCACGACGGCGCAAAATTCGGTGTCGACACGGATCGTGTAGAGGGCGCGACGGAGGTTCTTGCCCAGGGTGCGGTTTACGCGCAGATCTCCGGGCACGAGCAGCATCCGCGGATCGGGCGAGTGCCACAGGACCGGGTCGTTCTCGTACCACGGGAAGACGCCCTGCGCGTAGGCGGCCAGCACCCGCTCGGGCGCCAGATCGCCCCCGTAGCAGAGCAGCCCGTGCGGATCGGTCTGCCGTGGGTCGGGAAAGGGCCACGCCCGCACGAGCGCCTCGAGACGCTCGGGCGGCAGCAGCCCGTCCCGCTGCCGAGACTCGGCCACGGCTCGTCCCCCCCCCTCCCAGGACTGCGCCGTGGTCGGCGCCTCCCCGGCCCGGCCGGAGAATAGCTCGGATCCGACGTGCGGACGCCCCGAAGGATTCGAGCTAGAGTCCCGCGACCGGGTTCGATCGAATCAGGGATGATTTCAGGCGCTTGCAGGCCCTAGGACCCCCCGCCGCGGGGCGAGTTCGCCCGATCTGCTAAGTGCCACGACCGGAAGGCGGCGCGGTGCACGGTTCAAAGTGCAGACGCGTGCGCGCCCTGCAGGCAGGACCTCAGCCATGGCCAACGAACGCCCCTCCAAACGCGGCGCGGCGACCAGCTCCGTGCACGGTGGCGAGCTGCGCCAGCAGGAAGCCAACGCGATCACCACGCCGATCTACCAGACCTCCACGTTCTGGTTCAAGAACTCGCGCGAGGTCATGGACTACCAGGAGGGCAAGACCGATCGCGAGGAGTACGGTCGCTACGGCAACCCCACCTGGCGTGCCGTGGAGCGCAAGCTCTCCGAGCTCGAAGGTGGCGACGAGACCGTCCTCTTCGCCTCGGGGATGTGCGCCGCCACCACGACCTTCTTCACGATGCTGCCTCGCGACAGCCATCTCATCGTGACGAGTGACTGCTACCGGCGCACGCGGCAGTTCATCGAGGAGTTCCTCAGCCGCATGGGGGTCGAGGTCACCGTCATCGAGCCGAGCAACCTCGAGTCCTTCGAGAATGCGATCCGTGATGACACCGCGCTCTTCTTCACCGAGTCGCCCACCAATCCCTATCTGCGCGTCACCGACGTCGAGGCGACCTGCAGGATCGCGCACGCGCGCGGCGTGAAGGTGATCATCGACTCGACATTTGCCACGCCGGTCAACCAGCGTACGCTCGACGAGGGCGCCGATCTCGTGATTCACAGCGCAACGAAATACCTCGGGGGCCACAACGACCTACTCGCAGGCACGGTCACCGGCAGCAAGGAAATCGTCGATCCCATCCGCAGGGCGCTCGGGGTACTCGGCGGCATCATCGACAGCCACGGCGCGTGGCTGCTGCTGCGCGGGCTCAAGACTCTGGCGCTGCGCATGGACCGCCACAACAGCAACGGCATGGCGCTGGCCAGCTACCTGGAAGCCCACCCCAAGGTGCGCAAGGTCTGGTATCCAGGTCTGGAGAGCCATCCCGACCATGCCACCGCAGAGCGGTCGATGACGGGCTTCGGCGGCGTCGTGACCTTCGAGATCGACACGGATCTCGAGGGTGCCATCCGCTTCATCGACTCGACGCGCATCCCCTACCAGGCGCCGAGCCTGGGTGGCGTCGAGACGTTGATCGAGCTTCCCGTCACGATGTCGTTCTGGGACTACACACCCAAGCAGCGCGAGAGCTGGGGGATCACGGACTCCTTGGTGCGGCTGGCGTGCGGAATCGAGGCAGAAGACGATCTGATCGCCGACATCGAGCAGGCGCTCACGCGCGTCTAAGAGCGTGACGAGTGGCCTCGGTCATACATCCTTCAGGATGTCCGCCTTCTTCTCGTCGTACTCCTTCTGGTCGATGAAGAGGGACGCCGGACCGAACTCCGCCGGAATCTCGCCGTCCTGGAGCGTCACCTTCATCGAGAGCGAGCTGCCCTCGACGATCGGTTTCTCGACGAGGATGACGGTCGCGGCCGTCGGCTGCTCGCCCGGGCGAAAGGTCGAGAGCACCGCGTTCGGCGGATCTTCGAGAAAGTTATCCTTGCCGGTCTCGCCCGCCAACTCCTCGATCAACGCCGGTGTCTGCATGTGCCCGAACGCCCGCACCGGACGGTCCGAGAAGAGCAGCGTGGGTGGCACGTCATTCAATGTGAGCATGCTGCCGTCGTAGTGGCCGGACGTCGTCGTCATCACGAAGAGCCAGTTGACCTCCTGCTCATCGACCTCGTCGGCCTCATCGGCCTGATCTCCCTGTTCGGACGCCGCGCCCTGGGTCGAAGCCTCCTCGGCCTGGATGACACTCGGCGGCACCAGCAGCGCGAGCGCCACGAGCCCGCTCAAGAGCTTGCTTGTCATTGTTGATTTCCGTTGCATGGTCGCTCTTCCTCGCCCCGATTGGCATTCTCTTTCGAACTCGCCTCAATCGAGCCCGACACGTCCGCGAGCTTCCAGCTCTGCATATTCGGCCTTCCCCTCGCTGCCGGCTCACAACGCAGAGTCAATCCCGTCGGTCACAGCGCGTCAACCAGCGTTCGTGAGGCGCAACGCATGGAGCGGAGCTCGGGAGAATGCACTACGGCCCATGCGTCCGGATCTCACTCCACGTCAGAACCTCACCCCTAAGGGGACGCCCCATTATGCTAGGTTGCGACCGCTCCCCATGAAGCACCATCTCGTCATCGCCGCCATCTTCAAGAACGAGAACGCCTATCTCGAGGAGTGGCTCGAGTACCACTTGCTCGTCGGATTCGACCACTTCTATCTCTACGACAACGAAGGCAGTGATGCGGTGCGCGAGCTGCTCGCCCCCTATTTCCGCGCTGGCGTCGTCAGTCACCACCCCTTCACGTGGGTCAACGGCACACGACACGATCGACCGACGCGCTTCGGTGGGCGCGACAAGAACCACGTCGCCTTCGGCCATGCGGTGCGCCACTACCGCGCTGAGTTCGATTGGATCATGAAGATCGACATCGACGAGTTCCTGGTGCCACTCGAGGGCGAGAGCATCGTGGACCTCGTCGATCAGCGTGACCCTGCGAAGGTGAAGTGCATCTGCGTCCCACGCATCAATTTTGGCGATAGTGGACACCGCACGAAGCCCACAGGCGGGGTCCTCGATTCGTACACGAAGCGCGAACAAAAATACTCGGACCACAAAGACCTCGGCAACGCCCGCTTCCTCAGCCACAACGACCGTACCAACAGCGCACATAGTTGGGGGTTCAGGCTCTTTGCTGGCGGCGAGACGATTCATGAGCAGGACGTCTACGACATGCGGGTCCATCACTACCACACGAAGTCCCTCGAGGAGTACCTGACTCGGCAGAACACCATGCGCAGCCGCCGGCCGAATTGCGCTGCGCCGATCCGGCGTCGATCCGAGCGCTTGAGCACAGCACCGGGCGATCGCGTACGTTTGCACGCATGATCTCAGTGCTGGTACACGGCGGCGCGCACGGTGCGTGGTGTTGGGAGCGAATGATCCCGCATCTCGCGGGCCCCGCGGTCGCGCTCGATCTCCCGGGCCGAGGATCCCGACCGGCCCAGCTCGAGACGATCGTCGTCGACGACTGGGTGGAAGCCGTCATCGATTCGATTTCGGAGATCCCATCCGAACGCATCATCCTGGTGGGGCATTCCCTGGCCGGAATGGTTCTGCCGCGGGTGGCAGAGCGAATCCCAGAGAGGCTCGAGCGATTGATCTTCGTCTCCTGCTCGGTACCGCCCGAGGGCCAGGCCGTGATCGACATCCTCTCGCCAGCAGTCCGTCCGCTCGCCGAGCAGAATCTCCGCGACCGCGTGGCCTCGGTGCTTCCGGAAGAAGTCGCTCGCCAGATGTTCTGTAACGACATGGACCCGGAGCAAACGCGCTTCGTCCTCGAGAGGCTGGTTCCCGAGGCGTGGTCTCC
>JAFDDH010000125.1 GCA_019310975.1 Deltaproteobacteria bacterium
CCGCCGAGCAGCACCTCCACCATCACCAGGCGCGCGGCACCATCGCGAACCAGGGCCAGCGCCTCATCGAGATTGGTGGTGTGCTGGAGGCGGAACCCCAGCCGACCGAGCTCGCGAGTGAGACCCTTCGGCAGGTCGGACTCGATGTCGACGTAGACGATGGTTCCAGCCAACTAGGACCTCCGTAGCCGTATATCGACCAACGAAGCCCCTACCCTGACTCGTCATGGACGCCGAGGCCCGCCACCACGGACGACTGCTCCTGTCCGCACTCGGGCTGCGGGTTCGGTGCGGGTCCACTGCGCGTCCCCGAGGCAGTGGGTCGTGACCCGCCCACCGCGGGCTCCGCGTCGTAGGGGATCGTCATAGCGCCGATACTCGGACGCGGGGCCGAAATCGTCGCAAGGCTGGCGCTACAGGCGTACGAGGCGAATCGGAACGGTCTGGCGTCTGATCAGGCCGCGCAGCTCGTCCGCAATCCCGTACTTTGCGCGAAACATCGAGTCGACGTGGGCTCGTGCGCGGCGGGTGTCGTCCGGAATGGCACGGTACCTGGACGTGCCATCGTGCCGCCGAAGCTCGACCACGGGTGTGTCGCGTAGATATTCGAGCCAGAGCCGCCGCGGGCTCTCGGCGCGGATCCAGATATTCTGCGCGTCTTCGGCCACCCACAAGTGGACGTAGGTATCCTGGCTGCGAACGGCCGGGGGGATGTGCAGGACCACAGTCTCGTGCGCGGTACGGGACAGGTTCTGCCATCCGAGGTAGACGGCTGCTACTGCCAAGAGAAAGTAGATCTTGCCCTTGCCCAAGTGCATGCCAGCCTGCCCTTCACGGAGTCCAAGTCGATCGCAACCACTCAATCGCTTCGGTACATCCCGGTGTCGGATTGAGTCCATGCAGCTCACCCGACCCGACGCCGGCCCCATGGGGATCGAGGATGACATCGATTCCGCTCGTCGCGCCCACCACACGAGCAGCCCAGCCGGGGCATCATGCAGCTTGTGACGTCTCGACTCTTGCTTCTCTTCTTTCTCGACTCTTTCTCGACGCGATCCAAGCCGAAGGCTGCAAGTCGTTCGCGGCCCGGATCTTCCGCACCTGCGCAGGCGCAGCGGCCGGCGAGTCGAGCCGGGCGCGCCGCGGGATCGCCTCCCTGCGGCGGTCGTACTCAGGCCAGTTCCCGACTCGGTACTTCGTCTTGTACCTGGGGTGCACACTCGATTTTACGACGAGACCTTGGCCAAGCGCCCCCCCGCATGGCCACGGGCTTGGCCGTTGATTGACCCGGGCCGACGATTCATGCGCTGATGCCTCACATTGGTGCGTGCTGCCCCATCCCTACTCACTTTTCCCCATCGCACGGTGCGACGAGGGGAGGCAGGAGGCGCCGGTGGTCTCCACTTACTTACCGAGCTGGTACCGTGTCCAGATTGTCCGCTAGAGGTTTCGCATGGCGAACGACTTGGCACCAGGTTCAGCGTTGCGACGTGCAAGGTGGCTTCGTGTTGCACTCCCGGTGCTAGTGCTCCTGCTCGGGATCGCGGGGGCCGTCTCGATTCTCATGGTGCGTCCGCCGCTGGCGCACCGGCAACCGAGCAACGCCGCGCGCCTCGTCCGAGTGGTGACCGCGGAGGTCTCGTCCGAGTTGCTGGTCGTACATGCCGACGGAACGGTTCGCGCCCGGAGCGAAAGCGACCTCGTACCCGAGGTATCCGGGCGGGTCTTCTGGGTGTCGCCTTCGCTGCGGCCGGGCGGGTTCTTCGAGCCCGACGAGGTTCTGCTGCGGATCGACGCCGGCGACTACGACGTCGGGCGGCGCCGGATGCGCGCGGGGCTCGAGCGGGCTCGGGGGGAGCTCGAGCTGGCGGAACTGAATCTCACTCGCCAGGAAGGACTGCGCTCGCACGAGGCCTCATCGCTTGCGCAGCTCGACGACGCACGCGCGCGCGCGCGCGTGGCGCGCGCGACAGTTCTGGATGCGGACGCGGCGCTCGAGCGAGCGAAGCGCGACTTCGCGCGCACCGAACTCCGCGCGCCCTTCGCCGGGCGCGTGCTCGAAGAACACGTCGACCTGGGACAGTTCGTTTCGCGCGGCGCGCCGGTTGCGAGCTTGTACGCCATTGACGTGGCCGAGATTCGGCTGCCGATCCCCGATGAAGAGCTGGCGTTCTTGGACCTGCCGCTCGACTATCGCGGCGAGGCACCCACTGAGACCGGACCCGAGGTGCGCGTGCACGCCCGCTTTGCGGGACGCGAGCACACGTGGCTGGGACACGTCGTCCGCACGGAGGGGCAGATCGACCGGGGTACTCGCATGGTCCACGTGGTAGTGGAGGTGGCCGACCCCTACGGTCGCGGCACGCAGGCCGATCGGCCACCGCTCGCCGTGGGGCTCTTCGTCGAGGCGGAGATTCTGGGCCGCGTCGCGGAAGGAGTCGTTGCACTGCCGCGCCGCGCGCTGCGCACGGACGTGTCGGGTGCCGCGCGTGTCTGGGTGGTCGACGACGAGGAGCGTCTGCGCTCCCGGGAGATCGAGGTGCTTCGGCTGGAGCACGAACGCGTGCTGGTCGCGGCTGGCCTCCTGGAAGGCGAGCGTGTGCTCCTGTCGCCGCTGAGTACCCCCGTCGAGGGCATGCAGGTCGAGATCTTCCGCCCCGTCGTGGTCGTTCCGAGCACAGCCAAAACCCAGACCCGAAAACTGGCCGCGGACGAATCTGCGGCCGTGGAAGGCTCGTCTCGGTGAAGTCGGTCATCGGCTGGTTCGTCGGCAACCCGGTGGCCGCGAATCTGCTGATGGGTGTGCTGCTCTTCGGCGGGATCTTGACACTGCCGTCTCTACGCCTCGAGGTGTTTCCGGAGACTGAGCCCAGCACCATCACCGTGAGCGTCGAGTACCGCGGTGCCGCGCCCCAAGAGGTGGAAGAGGGTGTGTGCAGCCGGATCGAGGAGCAGCTGCAGGGCCTCTCGGGCATTGAACGCCTGATGTCGGTGGCGAACGAGGGGATCGGCATCGTGACGATCAAAGTACTGCCCGGCGAGGACATTCGGGTGGTGCTCGACGACGTCAAGGCCCGCGTCGATGCGATCGACACGTTCCCGGACGAGACCGAGAAGCCGATTGTCACGCAGGCGACGTTCCGTCGCCCAGTCATCGACGTGATCCTCTCCGGTCGAGCCGAGGAGGCCGTCCTCAAGGAGCTCGGCGAGAACATCCGCGACGAGATCGTTGCACGTACGCCCGTCACTCTGATCGATATCGCAAGCGTGCGCCGCTATGAGATCTCGATCGAGGTGTCCGAGCGCGCGCTGCGGCGCTACGGCCTGAGGCTGGATGACGTGGCCGCAGTGATGCGGCGATCCAGCCTCGATCTTCCCGGCGGAACCCTCAAGACACGCGGCGGCGAGATCCTCCTGCGTGCGAAGGGACAGGCTTACCGCGGTGAGGACTTCCAGGCGCTCACGATCCTGTCTCGTACGGACGGTACACGCGTTCGGCTCGGACAGGTGGCAAACGTGGTGGACGGCTTCGAGGACACGGACATCTGGTCACGCTTCGACGGTGAGCCCGCGGTCGTCCTGCAGGTGTTCCGGGTCGGAGATCAGAGCTCGCCGGAGCTCGCACGCAGGGTTCGCGAGTACGTGAATGAGGCGAGTCCGGGTCTGCCGGAGGGGCTCCACCTGACGACCTGGCAGGACGACTCGGAGTACTTCCGCCAGCGGCTACGAACACTCGTCCGCAGCGGCGCCCTCGGTTTTCTGCTGGTCATCGCCCTGCTCGCGATCTTCATGCGCCTGCGCCTCGCGTTCTGGGTGGCGCTGGGCGTGCCTATCTCGATCGCTGGTGCGCTCTTCCTGATGCCGGTTCTCGACCTTTCGATCAACATCGTATCGCTCTTCTCGTTCATCCTGGTGCTGGGCATCCTCGTGGACGACGGCATCGTCGTGGGCGAGAACGTCCACGCGCACCGTGAGCGAGGATTGGGACCGGCCGAAGCCGCGCTGGCGGGCGCCTCGGAAGTCTCACGCCCCGTGGTATTCGCCGTGCTCACGTCGATCGCGGCCTTCGCGTCGCTGATTTTCATTCCGGGAAACATGGGTCAGATCTTCGCCAACCTGCCCATGGTGGTGATCCCCTGCTTCGGATTCTCGCTCGTGGCTTCGCTCTTGGTCCTGCCCGCGCACCTCGCGAACGCGGTGGGTCGTCCGGACCGGACTCAG
This sequence comes from Deltaproteobacteria bacterium, assembly GCA_019310975.1. Lineage (GTDB taxonomy): Bacteria > Myxococcota_A > UBA9160 > UBA9160 > UBA4427 > JAFDDH01. The sequence continues at coordinate 4,222 of JAFDDH010000125.1, forward strand.
CCGGGCACGCGGTTCGGGGCCGCGTGGCTCCGCCTGCAGGACCGAATCGGGGAGGAGCTGCAGCGCTGGATCCAGCAGCGCTATCTCCCCTTCCTCGAGCGCGCCATCGACCAGCGCTATCTCGTGATTGCGACCGCGATTGCGCTCCTACTGTGGAGCCTGGCGGCGGTCGGCGCCGGATGGATGCGCTTCAGCTTCCTTCCAGAAGTAGAGGCCGAGACGATCACGGCGCGACTGACCATGCCGGTCGGCACGCCAGTCGAGGTCACCGCCGATGCGCTGGAACGCATCGAGGCCGCGGCCGAGCGGCTGCGCGTCGAGCTCGAGGAGGGAGAGGGCGGCGAGAAGGTGTTCCGGCACACGCTCGCCGCCGTCGGCGAGCAGCCCTATCTGAAGCGACAGTTCAGCGGCGGCGCCGGGTCGCGCGGTCCGCTCTTCGCGGGTGCGCATCTGGCCGAGATGTCGATCGAGCTCGCCCCTGCTGAAGCGCGCCGTATCCGCGCGAAGGAGGTGGCCGATCGCTGGCGCGAGTTTGCGGGACCCGTCCCCGATGCGGTCGAGCTCGTCTTCTCCTCGGCTCGCTTCAGCGCCGGGCATGCGATCGACATCGAGCTGCGCGGGTCGGATGTCGAGGTGCTTCGCTCGGCGGCCAATGAGATCAAGCGCCGGCTCGCGACACAGTCGGGCGTCTACGATATCTCGGACAGCTTCCGCGGCGGCAAGCAGGAGATCCGACTCCGGATTCTGCCGGCGGCCGAGGCGCTCGGGCTCTCTCTGGACGACCTGGCGCGCCAGGTGCGCCAGGCGTTCTACGGCGAGGAGGTCCAGCGCATCCAGCGCGGCCGCGACGACGTACGCGTGATGGTCCGCTACCCCGAGGACGAGCGGCACTCACTCGGCGATCTGTGGAACCTGCGGGTGCGCACGCCGCAGGGCGACGAGGTGCCGTTCTCGAACGTCGCGCAGGCAAGCCTCGCCCGCGGCTACTCGACGATTCACCGCGCGGACCGCCAGCGGGTCGTGAATGTGACGGCGAGTGTCGACATCGTGCGAGCGAATGCCAACCAGATCCTCGCGGAGTTCCGGGCCAACCAGCTGCCGGAAGTGCTGCTCGCCCATCCGGGCGTGGTCTACCGCCTCGAGGGCGAGCAACGCGAGCAGCGCGATGTTCTGGGCGGGATCGCACGCGCCTTCGCGCTCGCGCTGGCGTCGATCTACGTGCTTCTCGCCGTACCGCTTCGCTCCTACCTTCAGCCGCTTGTCATCATGTCCGCCATCCCGTTCGGGTTGGTCGGGGCGATCGGCGGCCACCTCTTGCTCGGCTTCCAGCTGAGCATGCTCTCGCTCTTCGGAATGGTGGCACTGTCGGGAGTTGTGGTGAACAGCAGCCTGGTCTATGTGGACTTCATCAACCGTCGCCGCGACGAAGGCGTCCCTCTGGCGCAGGCGGTGTGCGATGCGGCAGGCGCTCGCTTCCGGCCCGTGGTGCTCACATCGGCGACCACGTTCGTCGGGCTCAGTCCGCTCATGCTCGAGCGGAGCGCGCAGGCGCAGTTCGTGATTCCGATGGCCGTCGCGCTCGCGTTTGGGATCGTGTTCTCGACGCTCATCACCCTCGTGCTCGTTCCGTGTGGCTACGTCGTCCTGGAGCACGATCTGCGGGACCTCGCGAGGCGCGCACTCGGACTCCCCCGAAGCTCCACATAGGCGACCGTAGCGCCGTCCGTCACCGTGGGCGACTGATTGGGATCTCACGGACGGCGTGTCTGGTTTCGCACCTCCGCTGCGGCCCGGCGGCGGGTGGCCGAGTCCTCATGGGTGCCCGCAGCGGCCTCGAGAGCATCCTTGGCGGCGGGCGTAGCGATGAGTCCGAGTGAGCGGATGGCGGCCATGCGCACACGCGGCTGGTCGCTCTGGAGGGCTTTGGCCAGGGCGGGCACCGAATCGGCGTGGGCGGGGTCGCCGAGTGCGAGTGCCGACGCCTCGGCCACCGCATCCTCTCGGCCGAGCATTTCGACCAGGGTCGCGTTCACCTCGGGGCTTGGGTGGCGCCCGGCCGCGCGTACGACCTGGAGGAGATCGGGCCGGTTGGTGGAGCGAAGCAGGGCCTGCCACACGGGCGCAGCATCGACCAGCTGGCGGCGTTCGAGCTCGGCCAGCAGTCCGATCCGCACGCCGATCGATGCGTTCTCCGAGTGGACCACCTCCGCGAGCAGACGAGGAACGTCGGCTTGCGTCACGAGGGGAAGATCGCCGGCGGCGACCAGATCGCGAACGGCCGATGCGCCGAGACGGGCATCACCCGATGTGAGCAGCGCGAGCGTGACACCGCGCAGCCTCTCCACCCGGGCCTGACGCTCCGGCAGGCGTCCGGCGGCGGCATAGCCCCGGGCGGCCGCGAGCACGCCGGCGCGAGATTCCGGAGTGAGGACGTAGCGCGAGTCGTGCTCCTGATTGGACACCCAGCGCAGCCCGGCCTCCTGGAGGACCGCAAGCTCCCTGCTTCGCGCCAGCGGCAAAAGGAAGACGAGCGCCTCGTCTCCGGCCACGTACTCGGCGACGCCGTGGCCATGGGAGGCGAAGCGCAGCTCGCGACCCGGCTCCCCCGCCCCCTTGATCACCTCGCGCAGCTCGACCCGCACGATCGGCCGGCGCCCGCCCGTGGCTTCGAGGGCCACGCTGGCGTGCGGGTCCAACACCCTCACGTGGGCCACCAGATCGGAGCCGGTGACCAGGGAGAGCAGCGTCGGCCGCGCATGCACGACGTGTCCGCCCGCCGATCCGGCGAGCCCCAGAAGCCACGATACGATGGCGAGGGCCGCGAGCTGCGGCCTTCGTCGTGTCATGCGATCAGTGCAGCTCCGCCAGGATCGGGAACATCGCCTCCGAGATCGAGGGATCGACGTCCGCGCCCACGTTGTTCTGGAAAACCGTGTTGCAATCGATGTTGGGGTAGAGCGGACACAGTTGGGGGACGCCACCGAGGATGAACGGCGCACAGGCGTGGCAGCTGTCGTCCCACTTCGGGGCGGGCAGCTGATAGCCGATCTCGTCGTTGCCGAGCCCGATGATGAAGGTGTGCTCTGCGCCCGTCATCGCCGCCCGATAGGTCTCGCCGATCTGCGGGTCGAGCTCGGACGGAACCACCGCGAAGCTCGCCTCGTTGATTCTGAAAGCCCCGACCTCGGTGTGCAGGTCCTCCCCGAGTGCCTGAGGGATCACGTCGAAGGGTGGCGGGAAGGGCGTCCCCACACTGTCGTCCGGAAGCCCGTCCGTGAAGAGGCTCAGCCGCGGATTGAGGACACCGATCGCGATGAAGAAGCGAAAGTAGGGATTGTCGAGCCGCACCGGCACAGGCTTCGACGTGGCCACGCGAATGATTGCCACTGGATTGCCTGGCTTGTCCGGTATCGCGGACAGGACGCGATCGGCGAGCTGCTCACCGTGCACCTGCGCCCAACGGAAGGTACGCCTCACTGCCGGCTGATTGGTGAGCGGGTCGAGTACGTCGAGGTCGAGGGGACCCTGGAGGACGCCCAGATCACCGCTCACCCAGATCGCCATGCCGCCGATCGCCTCCTCGATGTGCTGGCGGGCATAGTGGGGAAAGTCTGCTGAGATCAGGGTGTTGTTGCTGCCCAGGCTCTCGGGGTGGCTCGCGAAGTTCACGAGGGTGGCCATCACCTCGTGGGGCGGTCCACGTCGCGTCACCTGCATGATCGAGAGGCGCGAGTCGACGATCCGCCCGTCGGTCTCCGGGGCGATCAAATCGTCGTCGACCAGCACCTTGCCGTCGGAGACTCCCTGGCCGTCATCCTCGACATCCAGAGCGAGGCTCAGGCCGACCGAGTCGGTGGTGGCGAATTTGACGCGAGCCGGCTCCAGGTTGGCAGCTGCCTCGTCGATGCACGCCGCCACGGCGTCGTTGACGAAGTCGAGATAGCCGAAGTCGATGCCGGAGGTGAGGGAGTCCGCCCCCCAGATCCCGATGGTGTCGGGTCCTTCGTGCTGATGGGTGCTGTGCACGACCACGTAGTCGACGCCGGACTCAGCGGAGAGGAGGGAGCGAATGGTATCGACCTCGCCGTTCAGATAGCCGACCAGGTCGAGAGCGACGATGGCGATCCGGCCGCCGTAGCCGTCGACCACCAGGCCTCGGGCCCAGAGGCGATCGTGGTAACCCGTCGCCGCCCGGTTGTCCCCGAAGCCCGCGATGAAGACGGGATCAGTGTGGTTCACCACCGCGGACTCGCCGAACTCGGCCTCGTAGGCCGCTGCGAGCCCAGGAGTGACCGGTGTGATGTCGCGAACGCACACGCCGGCTCTGAACGTCGGCCCCGAGCAGACGTTGCCCATGAGAGCGATGCTCGAGACTGCGAGCCCGATCGAAAGAGCGCGACGCCAGCTGAGTCGGAACGAAGATGCCAGAGTCATGGATTCCCCTCCTGAGTGCGCCGGCACCTTGGGAGGAAGTGAGAGCATGGTACGGCTTCGGTGGGCGGCGCGAGCGCTTCTCTATTCTATCAAGCGAGATCCAACACCAACAAGCGATAAAATCCGAGCCGCTACTCCCTTCGGAGCAGAGCCCCGGCGGGGGCTAGATCTGGCCTCGGCGCCCGGACGCGCCCCCGGGCTCCTCGCGCATGGGCGCCTCGTGTCGGGCACACGGAGTCATGACCCACAATCCCTTCATGTGGCCGATGCACGAGAGACGTCCTCTAGGCGCTCGTCACGCCGGCTGAACTCGTCCTACTCGATGTAGCCGAGCGCTCGCAGATCCTCGGCCATGCGAGCGTCGATGAGCTCGGTGTCGGGGTCCTCTGCCGCGAGAGTCTTGGCACGGTAGTCGGAGATCCAGTCGACCAGTCGACCGCGCAGATCCGCTTCGACTTCGAGACCGCCGCCGTAGAGGTTCACCTTTTCCGCGGGATCGTTGGTCAAATCGAAGAGCTTTCCGGCCTCGTGCCTGTCGTTCAAGACGAGGTGGTATCGGGCGCCGCGAATCGAGAACTTGTCATCCGAGTGCTGCATCCTCGAATCGATGGTGAACGCCACTGCATTTTCGTTCTCGCCTTCGAGCCGCGGTATGAGGGATGTCCCGTAGAGCTGCTCGATCCGGTCCTCGACCTCTGTGCCCTGATAGTGGAAGCGGGAGGGCCGCGACCGTGGACATCGCCCAGGAGCCCCCGGTTCGCGTGTTCGCCGTCTACACTTGATGAGGAGTCGCGTGCCCGGTGCTAGCCTGGGCTGCGACATGCCCGGGCCCGAGGTCACCATAGCTATCCCGCTCTACAACGGGGCTGAAACCATTGGGGAGACCCTCGAATCCGTTCTCGCGCAGAGCTTCGGGGACACCGAGGTCGTGGTGCTCGACGACGGATCGACCGACGGCTCGCTGGACGTGGTCGCCTGCTATGACGACCCTCGCCTGCGCGTCCTCCGATACGAAAACCGCGGCCTCGCCCACAACTTCAACCGCTGTATCCTCGAGGCGCGCGGCCGCTTCATGAAGATCGTTCCTCAGAACGACCTGCTGCATCCCGACCACGTCGCGGAGCTGGCGAAGCTATTGAGAGAGAGCCCGCGGCCGGCTCTGGCCTTCTGCCGGCGAAGAGTGCTCTACGACGAGTGCGATCCATGGAGCGTCGAGTGGGTGAGCATACACGCCGTTCTCGAGGAGGTGCTCGAGCCGCTCAAGCCGCTGAATGACGGCGCAGCTCTGCTGCGTCGCTGGTGTGACGCAGGGATGCTGCACCGCAACTGCATCGGTGAGCCCATCGCCGCCCTCTTCAGCACTGCGCTCGCGCGTGAGATCGGCGGATTTTCATCCGTCGTAGCCCAGAATCTGGACTTCGCGCTGTGGATCCGACTGATGGTCCGAGGAGACGTCGGCTATTCGCCACGAGTGCTCTCGACGTTCCGCTTGCACGATGGCAGTGCGAGTCGTCGCCACGCCAGCGGCAGCCGTCGCTTCTGGGAGGATCTCGTGCTCTTTGAGGAGATCGCCCGGGACGAGCTCGTCACAGCCACCCTTCCGGAGCTGCAGCGCATGATGGGACGCGAGCAGCGCAAGCTCCTGGCCCAGAAGTGGAAGCGTCGACTTCTCCCCTGGCAGGACCACGAGCCGCTGGGCTCGCACCCGGGTCTGCCAGCGTCGGGCCTGGCTCGGCCCGCCGACTGGCATCACCGGCCCCACCGCCAAGAGCGTGCGGATCAATTCAAGAACTTCGCGTGAGCGCTGACTTCGAGCGCCGCGGCTGCTCTACACTCTGGTGCCGACGACTGGTCACCACCGGGGACGGTCATCGGGAAAACGACGCTCCGCACACGCCCGGCATAGCAAGACTCCCCAATGATGCGCAACCCGATCCACCTCGCGCTCGTGACCGCAGCCCTCACCAGTGTCATCGTGGCACCCACCCTTCTTTGGGCCGACCATCACGGCGGGGCGGCCGAGGCCGGCGAGCCCGCGATCCGAGAGGTCGTCGTTGGCGATGCCATCGAGGTCACCGCCAAGGTTGTCGCGATCGACTCGGAGGCCCGGGTCGTCATCGTCGAGGGTGAGGCGATCGGGCGCGTTCCCATCAAGGCGCCCGAGCCGGCACCCAACTTCGACCAGATCAGCGTGGGCGACGACGTGAAGATCTCGTACTACGAGTCCGTCGCGCTCGAGCTTCGTCCCGCGAAGGGCGCCGAGCCGGCCATCGCCGCTGCGACGGTCGTCGCCCTCGCGCCTCCGGGCGCCACACCGAGGCGCTTGCGATCGAGCTGACGAAGCCGTAGCCGCAATGATCTCAACTCCGCTCGATCGTCCGACGGGAGTCTGGAAGGCCGATCGCCTGCCAGGTCCGGCGCCGGAGGAAGAGGTCTCCGAGCGAAGAGTGTGGCAGGTCTCTGGTGGTCTCATCGAGCCCGGCGGCGACCGATCGCACCGAGGAACGTCACGCCCACCAGGGTCAGCAATGTCCCAGACGGCTCCGGGACGCACGTCACATCGACGGCGTCGTAGATGAGGTTGCCGTCATTGTCGAGGCCGATGTAGTCCGTATCGTCGCTCCAGTTCTCGTTCTGGTCCGCCGTCGGGACGTGGTTGCAGGGGAAGTCGACGGCGGTGTCGACGGTTCCGTAGTAGGTCGGGAATACGTCTTCGCCCACGGGCGTGTAGTTCGCCGGGCTGGCGTCGATGTGGCAGCCCAGGCACGCCGTTACTCCCGAATTATTGTGATGCTGACGCAGCCCCGCGCCCAGACCGCTCGAAATGCTGTCGTGGCCCGCGTCTGCGCTCCGGCCGTGGCATCCCATGCAGCCGAGCCCGGGATTGTCAATGGTCCCATCCGAGCTGCCGATGAACGGATTGTTCTCATCATCCGCGGTATGACAGAGATTGCAGTTCGTGGCCATATACTGATTGGACCGATGCATGGTGTGCTTGTTGTCGTTGGGGAAGAGCGTCTCCTGCGGCGAGGTGCCGTCCGTGAAGGCGCCGTGGCAAGTAGGGCAGCCGTCGTTGTAGCGGCTGAATGCCTGGGCGCTGCCCATCGCCAGGCAGACGAAGGCGAATGTGAACGCGAGAAGAGGCAGTAATTGTCGGATCGTCATACGAGTCATCGATCACCCTCCTTGGCGCATATCGAAACCCCTCCGGTACTTGAGGAATCTCACCAGAATCTCTGTGAGATTCTCGCTCATCGGCGGAGCAAGTGACCTGCCGCCAGTCGTTGCACCAAGCCGAATTGCGGCCCGATAGATCCTCCGAACAACCCGCCCCAGGGGTTGTTGGTCTACTTCCCATCATGGCGCGATTGCTGCCACCCGGCGTGAAGCG
>JAFDDH010000322.1 GCA_019310975.1 Deltaproteobacteria bacterium
CTGTCCGATTGTCGCACCGTGGCTGCACTTCACGTCATTGGCGTAGATCTCGAGCTGCGGCTTGGTGTCGATCTCTGCACGATCCGTCAGCAGCAGATTCGGATTCGACTGGCGAGCGTCGGTCTTCTGTGCGTCGGGTCGCACCACAAGTCGGCCGCGAAAGACGCCGCGCGCGGCGTCGCCCAGCACGCCCTTGTAGAGCTCGTGACTCACACAGTGCGGCGTGGCGTGATCGACGAGCGTATGGTTGTCGGCAATGCGCTTGCCCGCGGCGAGGAAGAGACCGCGCAGGTTCGCCTCGGCGCCGCTCTCGCCCAGCAAGACGTCCAGCTCGTTGCGCACGAGCGCGCCGCCCAGCGTGAAGGTGTGGGTCGCCAACCGACTGTCTCGCGCCTGGTGGGCCTGGACGTTGGAGACATGGACGGTCGCGTCGCTCTCGCGCTGGAGCGTAATCCAGTCGAGATCGGCGTTCGCCTCGACACAGAGCTCGACAACGGAGTTCGTGAGCGAAAACGTGGGGGCGGGCTCCGCGGAGGTGCTGGGCGTGCTGGGAGTGCTGGGCGTGCTGGGCGTGCTGGGCGTGCTGGGCGTGCTTATGTGGCTCTGCACCACGCAGGCGCGGCTGCCCTCGCGCGCGACGACGACGATACGCGGGCACACGAGCCGCTCGCTCCCCTGCGAGACGAAGACGAGGTGGATCGGAGCGCCGACGACGGCGTCTCGCGCGATCTCGAGCACCGCGCCGTCCAGCGTGAAGGCGGTATTCAGCGCCGTGAAGGCGTCGGTCTTGTGCTCGGCGAGCTGCCCGAGGTGTGCCCGCAGCAACTCTGCACCGGCACCGCCCCGACGCGCCTCGGCGATGGCGTGGAACGCGAATTGGCCGCCCGCATCGCCCAGGTCGGAGAGCCGGGCGTCGAGTTGGCCGTCGACGAAGATGGCGCGCAGCGCGCCAGCGGGTTCCTGGGGAAGGGCGAGTGACTCGATGGCGGACACGACCGAGGCGTTCGCGGTCGTGGATGCAGCGTCTGGCGAAATCGGCGCCCACTCGGCCTGCTCGAGCACCGCAAGGCTCGTGTAGCGCCACTCCTCGAGCTTGCGGTGCGGCAAGCCGAGTGCGGCCAGCGATCCGATCGCCTCCTCGCGCAGTCCTACCAGCCAGCCCGAATCGCCCGTTGCCGAGGCGAAAGTGGGGAAGGCGTCCACCCACGCATCGACGAGGGCCGCTGCCGCGGTCGACTGTGCGCTCACGCGCCCGCTCCCTCACTGATCCATCCATAGCCCTTGTCCTCGAGCTCGAGGGCCAGCTCCTTGCCGCCGGAGCGCACGATGCGCCCTTCCGAGAGCACGTGGACGCGGTCGGGCACGATGTAGTCGAGCAATCGCTGGTAGTGGGTGATGATGAGCATCGCGCGCTCGTTTGAGCGCAGCGCGTTCACACCGCCCGCCACGATGCGCAATGCGTCGATGTCGAGCCCCGAATCCGTCTCGTCGAGGATGCAGAGCTTCGGCTCGAGGAGCAGCATCTGCAGAATCTCGTTTCGCTTCTTCTCGCCGCCCGAGAACCCCTCGTTGATGGCGCGGCTCATCAGATCACCGGGCATCTCTACGAGCTCCATCTTCTCCTGGCAAAACGCCATGAACTCGATGGCGTCGAGGACGGTCTCGCCGCGGTGCTCGCGGATGGCGTTGAGCGAGGCCTTGAGGAAGTAGTTGTTGTTCACGCCCGGGATCTCCACGGGGTATTGGAAGGCCAGGAAGATGCCCTCTCGCGCGCGGATCTCGGGCTCCATCTCCTGGAGGTCGCGCCCTTCGAAGAGCACCTCGCCCGAGGTGATCTCGTATCCGGGACGCCCTGCCAGCACGTTTGCGAGTGTGCTCTTCCCCGAGCCGTTCGGTCCCATGATGGCGTGCACTTCGCCGGCGGCGACCCTGAGGTCGATGCCCTTGATGATCGCGGTGTCGCCGGCGTTGGCGTGAAGCTGTTTGAGTTCGAGCATCTCTTTTTATTCGATCCCTTAGCCGACGCTGCCTTCGAGGCTCAGGTTGAGGAGGTTCTGCGCCTCGACGGCAAACTCCATCGGGAGCTCGCGGAGGACCTCCTTGCAGAATCCGTTGACGATCATCGACACGGCATCTTCCTCGGACAGGCCTCGTTGGCGGCAGTAGAAGAGCTGGTCCTCGCCGATCTTGGACGTGGTGGCCTCGTGCTCCACGGTCGCGCTGGCGTTCTTCACCTCGAGGTAGGGGAAGGTGTGGGCGCTGCACTCGTCGCCAAGCAGCAGCGAGTCACATTGCGAGTAGTTGCGTGCGCCATGCGCCTTGGGACCGATACTGACCAGGCCGCGGTAGGACTGTTGGCCCTTCCCGGCCGAAATTCCCTTCGAGATGATCGTGCTCTTCGTATTCTTGCCGATGTGCAGCATCTTCGTACCCGTGTCGGCCTGCTGTCGATTATTCGTCATTGCAACCGAGTAGAACTCACCCACACTTTCGTCGCCCTGCAGGATGCAGCTCGGGTACTTCCATGTGATCGCCGAGCCTGTCTCGACCTGTGTCCACGAGATCTTCGAGCGTACGCCGCGGCAGGCGCCGCGCTTGGTGACGAAGTTGTAGATCCCGCCAACACCTTCCTTGTTGCCCGGATACCAGTTCTGGACCGTCGAGTACTTGATCTCGGCATCAGCCAGGGCGACGAGCTCGACCACCGCGGCGTGAAGCTGATTCTCGTCGCGCATCGGGGCCGTACAGCCCTCGAGGTAGCTCACGTGCGAGCCCTCGTCGGCGACGAGGAGCGTGCGCTCGAACTGCCCCGTACCCGCCGAGTTGATGCGGAAGTAGGTGGAGAGCTCCATCGGGCAGCGCACACCCTTCGGGATGTAGGCGAAGGAGCCGTCACTGAAGACCGCAGAATTGAGGGTTGCGAAGAAGTTGTCCGAGTAGGGGACGACGCTGCCGAGGTACTTCTTCACCAGATCGGGATGCTCGTGGACGGCCTCGGAGAAGGAGCAGAAGATGATGCCCTGCTTCTCGAGCTCGTCCTTGAAGGTCGTTGCCACCGAGACACTGTCGAAGACGGCATCCACGGCGACCTTCACGCCGGATAGCCGCTTCTGTTCCTGGAGCGAGATGCCGAGCTTCTCGTAGGTGCGCAGAAGCTCGGGATCCACCTCATCGAGGCTTTCGAGCTCGGGCTTTGGCTTGGGGGCCGAGTAGTAGATGATTTTCTGGTAGTCGATCTTCGGGTAATCGACCATCGCCCAGGTCGGCTCGCGCTCTTCCTCGAGCATCTCCATGAAGCGGGCGAATGCCTTGAGGCGAAAGTCGAGCAGCCACTTCGGCTCATTCTTCTTGTCCGAGATCAATCGCACCACGTCCTCGTTCAGACCTGGCGGCGCCTGATCGGCTTCGATGTCGCTCACGAAGCCGTATTTGTATTCCTGGTTGGCGAGGCGCTCGAGTTCGGTGTTTGCTTCGGACATCGTTCAGGCCTCGTCGGGGTCCTGCAAGGGTTCGTGATCGTGAAGCAAGGCGGGGTCGCTGAGCTCCGGCATCGAGCTGGGGAAGCCGGCGTGATCGAAGCTGGCCACGCCCGCCAGCCCAGCGAGCGGCGCGTATTGGGCCGCGAAGGCTGGATTGGTGAGATCTGCCAGCGTGACGCCCGAGAGCGCATAGTGGACGACGCGATTGATGACGAGCCACGGCGTTTTCACCGAGCAGCTGGCATCGAGGTCGCAGATGTGTGGACCGAGGTTGCATTCCGTCAGTGCGAGCGGGCCGTCGAGAGCGCTGATCATCTCGGCGACGGTGAGCTCCTCGGGCCGCCGGGCGAGCGAGTAGCCGCCCTTCGTGCCGCGCTGCGACTCGAGCACGCCGGCACGGGTCAGTGTCTTCAGCACTTTGCTCACCATCGGTACGGGCAGGTCGACCTGCTCGGCGAGCTCACGCGCGTTCATCGGGACCGAGTCGGCCGCATCGCCGGGCCGGCCGGGCTCGAGGGACCGGCTGGCGAGGTGTGCCAGAATCACAATCCCGTAATCGGTGATCTTGGAGAGACGGAACATGAGCTCGCCTGGCCTTGTGGGGGGGTGGGG
>JAFDDH010000323.1 GCA_019310975.1 Deltaproteobacteria bacterium
GCATTCGAACAGGCCTTTCCTGGCGCCGACGAGCCGACTCGGGAAGCCAGGACATCAACCGCGAAGCCGTGTCGACCGTCGGCTCCGCGTCGCCCACCGAGGCGCCCGGACCGGAGGGCTCCCGAATCAGAGCTTGGCGATGATCTGGTCGGCGAAGCCGCGCAGGGCGTCGATCTTCTCACGAAGGGTCTGGGGATCCGGCCCCTTCTGGTAGAAGTCGCGGAACGCCACCACGGCGTCTGTGATGCCCCGATCTTCCAGTCGACGCACGCCGTCCAGCGTGTAGGCGTCTTCCGAGATCACGTGGATCTCGAAGGGAAGGTGCTCGCGGCCGTACTCGCGACGCAGGGTCGCCAGGCGCTCGAGCGCGTGATCGAGCTCCCCCACCGGGCCGCCGGCGTGCATCCAGCCGTCGCCCGTCCGGGCCGCCCGGCGCAGGGCGGGCTCGGAGTGGCCGCCGATCAGGAGGGGGATCGGCTCGCTGGGGACCGGGGCCATCTTGATCCGCTCGATGTCGTAGTACTCGCCGTGAAACTCGAAGTAGCCGCCCTTCGTGAGGCCCCGGATGATCTCGATCATCTCATCCATGCGCTTGCCGCGGCTGTCCCAGTCCTGGCCACAGACGCGGAAGTCCTCCGGCCACGGGCTCAGCCCGATGCCGAAGCCGAAGCGGTTTTGGGTGATCACGGCCACCGAGGCGGCCTGCTTGGCGACGAGGTAGGGCAGGCGGATCGGGAGCTTCACGACGAAGGTCGCGAAGCGCAGCTTCTCGGTAACGGCCCCCATCGCCGGGATCAGCGAGAAGGGCTCGATGAAGGGCTTGTCCTCGAGGAAGTCGTTGCCGCCGTCTTCGGTGTAGGGGTAGGCCGCGTCGGAGCCGCCCGCGTAGCCGATGTTGTCGGGGACGGTGAAGGTGGTGTAGCCGGCTTCCTCCGCCGCGCGCGCCAGGGGCAGATAGAAGCTGGGATCACACATCGATTCGGCGTAGGAGAAGCGCACCAGAGCACCTCGGGGCGGTTGGGGTCGTCGCGAGCAGCGGGGAGCCTAACAGAACCCGTCTCGCGAGGAGCGAACCAAGGCGGATCGAGTAGCCGAGTGTGGCATATGTACTCAGTTGATGAACTCGAGGGCATTGCTACGACAACGGTCACGGTCCAGAATGTTAGGAGTCGCAGCTATGCGGTAGTTCTACTCGGAGCCCGTCTCAGCACTGCGCCTGGCACGTAACCCAGAGAGCCAAGAGAAGGAAATCCCATGGACCGCCACATCGTCGTTTCTTCCGACTGTCACGCTGGACTTCCGCCGGAGCAATACCGGAGCTACGTGGATGCGAAGTATCGCGACGCCTTCGACCAGGCGCTGCCAATCCAGGTCAAGCTGACGAAGACGATGGAGGAGAGCTTCCTGATCGCCGACATCAACGCGGAGTGGCGCAAGGGTCACGAGAAATTGCTCACCGGCGCCTGGGACCACAGTGAACGCATGAAGGTGATGGACGGTGATGGAATCGCCGTGGAGATCATCTTCCCGGATGGCATCACCGAGCAGAACGCGCCGCCTTTCGGCGCGGGCTTTGCCATGCCGACCGGGGGCGTGGTGCCGGAGCTGCAGTGGGCGGGCAGTCACGCCCATAACCGTTGGGTGACCGAGCTGGTGGATATGGCTCCCGAGCGCAGGCTCGGCCTGGCGTGCATTCCCATGCTCTGGGACGTGGAGCAGGCGGTTCGGGAGATCGGGCTCGCCCACGAGAACGGGCTCCGGGGAATCATCATTCCCCCGATGTGGGGAAAACTGCCGGGCTATCACCACCCGAAGTACGACCCGGTCTGGGAGGTCTGTCAGGACCTCGACATGCCGATCCACGTCCACATCGGTCCGTCGCCGATCGAGGAGTACTTCGGTCCGCTGGAGGCGCTGCAGAGCGGAGAAGCGACCGCCCCCAGTGGGGCCATGGGTGCCTACCTCTCCGAGGTGGTCTGGTGGTCGAGCCGCACGGCCACCTTCATGATCTGGGGGGGGGTCTTCGAGCGCTACCCGAAGCTCAAGTTCTCGATCGTCGAGGGCGCCATCGACTGGGTTCCCGACTACCTGCGACTGCTCGACGTACGCTATGAGGTGACACCCCAGGCCCAGAAGCTCGGTGACTACATCAGCCACCTCTCGATGAAGCCGAGCGATTACTTCCGCCGCAACATCCGGCTCGGCGCCGCGTGCATGTCACCCGGGGACGGCAAGCTCGGCGAGGCGATCGGTAGCGAGTGCATCATGTGGGGCAGCGATTACCCGCATCCGGAGGGGAGCTGGCCTCACACGCGCGACCAGGTGGTGAAGGCCCTGGCCGGGCTCTCCGATGATCAGGTCGCCGCCCAGCTCGGGGGCAACGCCATCGAGTTCTACAGCCTGGACGCCGAGAAGCTCGCCCCGATCGCGGCGCGGGTGGGTCCGGAGAAGGCATGGTTCCACTAGCAGACGGCCCGCACGCAACGCCGCTGCGAGCCCGGCCGCGCGGGGGGGGGGGTCGGCCAAAGCCCGAACGCCCTGCGGCGGTCGATCCGGAGGGCTCACGCGTCCGGCAGAGCTCGAAGGTGCCGAGGGTCGTCCTCGACCTGGCTGCGGCCGGACTCGCTGAGATCGCGCAGGAAGCCGTAGAAGAGCCGCTTTCCCGCGACCGTGACCGGGTGACAGACGGTCAGCTCGATCGGGAACTCCTCGCCGTTCTTGCGGATCGCGGTCAGCTCGCCGATGTGCTTGTCGATGATGCGCGCCTCGCCGGTCGCCAGGTAGCGCGCCAATCCCAGTCGATGGGTCTCACGGTTGGCCGGTGGGATGATGAGGTCGGCGACCAGCTTGCCTCGCGCTTCCTCGAGGGTGTATCCGAAGATCTTCTGTGCCGAGGGATTGAATTCCAGTGTAGTGCCCATTTCGTCCATGACGACGATCCCGTCGAGCGCTGCGGTCATCATCGCGCTCCTGACCTTTTCGAGCCCCAGCAGCGCTTCATCGCGTCTGTGGAGGGCGGACGCCAGCAGGCAGCCGATCATCACGAACGTGAAGAACAGGGGCGTCGCAATCACGAGTAGGGGTGTTGCGACCTGGACCGCGATCTCGCCGAGGAGTTGACGCGGAACCAAGGAGACGAATACCCAGACGGGTGGCTCGTGTCCTTCCCCATCGGGACTCGAAGCGGCTGGTGGTGGCGTAACGGTCGCGAGGTAGAAGAGGCCCTCCCTGCTCTCGACCCAGCTCTGCGGACTCGCCATCAGCTGCGGCCATACGTCGGGGAACGTGCCCTGGAAGCTCCTTCCGCGCTCCAGCACGACGCCCGACTCGACATCCGGCCGGCGCTGAAACCAGTACCCGTCGGAATTGATGATCATGCGCTTGGTGCCGACCTCGTCGGTGTTCCGTTCGAAGGCGCGCAGGAAGTGTTCACCATATACGGTCAGGACTACGATTCCGCGCCGCTCTCCCGCGGCGTCGTCGATCGGTGTCGCCAGACGGACCGCCGACTCGTACGAGCCCTCGAGCGCGCCGCGCTCGACGTTCAGCTCGATCGGCGAGACGAACACCTCGCCCGCTTCCAGGCGCATGGTGTCGCTGAAGTTGATGAAGTCGCTGGAGTCGCTGAGCTCGCGCTCATTCTGGAGCTCGCTCTCGGGTGTGATCCGCGGCCCAGCAGGCGTGTTCCCGACGCGAAGCATCTCCTGCCCCGTGGCGCCGATGAACCGAATCTGGAAATAGCCGGGCCGGCGCCGCACGAACGCCAGCAGGCTCTCTTCGAGTGCCGCGAAACGGTCCGGGGCCTCGTCGTCCGCCACCGCATCGACAAGGTCGACGACGAAGTTGAGATCACCGTTCGCAATCTCCAGCCCACGCCCGACCCGGAGAGCACCGCTCTGGATGATGGAGGCCTCCTGGGTGAGGAGTTGCGCCCGGTAGGCCCCCACTTCAGCGCGGTACTCGAAAAAGAAGGCGAGCAGAAATACGACCGTGAGCGGCAGTAGGATCTTCAGGTATTGCCACATCGAGACGCGCGCGAGCCTCTGCAGCAGCCCGTCAGACATCTGTGCCCCCATGGCCTGGTCGCAGATCCTCCAGAACGTCGGCGACTGCACTCCCGTACACTCTGATCGCGACTTCGTCTTGCATGCCGCCGACGTCGGAGTCGCCGAGTCCGAGAATCCGCTGAAGATGTTCGAGGTCCTCTGACTCCTCGATGCTGAGCCTGCGATCCTCGTAGCAATGGTCGAGGAAGCGACCGTAGAGGGACTTGAGCTCATTCCGGGCACCGCTCGGCGAGTCCACACCCACGGCTCTGCAGGCCGCATCGACGTCCGCCTGGCTGACTTCCGTGATTCTCGAGGCGTGCGCCAAGAGCGACTCGACCGCCGCGCCAGCGTCCCGCTGCCGACCGCCCGGCAGTCGCGCGGCAGCGCTTCCCGGGACCTCCACCGCAATGAAGGGTCTCGCCAAACCCGACCTCCTCTCGCCCCCGCCGTAGCTCGCGTCGTTCTCCGTGCGATTCTATCGCAACTGCCGAAGTACCCGTTGGTCGGTCTCAGCACGGATGGAACGGATGGACGCACATTGCGGGAGACTGGGGCAGGCCGCCTCGGTCAAATGGCGGATGCGGATCCCGACCGCGAGTGCGTCGAGGACTTCGCACTGACGGCAGTGTATCGCGAGCTGGGCTTCGACGTCCAACCCGATCGGCGTGTGAAAGAAGCTGGGGTATTGTCGCCGGCTGGATTGACAGGCGAGAGGATGGGAATCGCTCGACGATTTCGTGGCGTATCGATTGTGAGGACACACAGGCGCGAGGAGCCGAGGGCCCTCGACTTGATGCCGGGCGAGACCGTCCCCAGTGTGTCTCCTCGCGAGCCGACGACGCCCAAGGGGGTGCTGCGGGAACTGGAGCGAATCTTCCTGCTACTCGACCGCGCACTGGGCGCGGTCCTCCCCGAATCGCTCAATCCGCTGCTCCACACCGGCGCCATCGCAGTGCTCTGCGTCCTCGTAGCGAGCGCGACCGGCCTCATCCTGCTGACCTGGTACAGCCCGGGCGTTGCGCTCGCCTGGCAGTCGGTCGAGGCCATGTCGAGCTCTCCCTTCCCAGAGGCCTTCCACCGCTCGCTACATCGATACAGCTCCGACGCCGCCTTGCTCTTCGGCACGATCCATGCGCTCCGCAGCTTGCTCGCGCGCCGCTTCGGTGGGGCCTGGTGGCTGGCGTGGGTCACGGGCGGGGTCCTGATGCTGCTGCTCTGGGTGGTCGGCTGGACTGGCTATTGGCTGGTCTGGGACATGCGCGCCCAGCGGGTGGCCGTAGCCACGGCCAAGCTGATCGACGCACTGCCCATCTTCGGCGATCCCGTGAGCCGCTCCGTCCTCACGGACGAGGCTGTGAGCTCGCTCTTCTTCATCGTCGCCTTCTTCATCCACATACTCGTCCCAATCGCGCTGGGCGTGGTCGCCTGGCTCCACATTACTCGCCTCTCGCGTCCGCGCTTTCTGACCGATCGCCCGATGACGATCTGGACTCTGGGCTTCCTCTTTCTGCTCTGCGTGCTCTACCCCGCGACGAGTGCGGAGCCGGCCGGGATGACCGCCGCCGCCCCTCTGCTGACGATGGACTGGTGGTACCTCTGGCCGCTGGCCATCATCGAATGCCTAGGGGGGAACGGACTCTGGTACATCGCACTGGGCTCGGGAGCGATCTTCTTCTCGATCCCCTGGTGGCTCTCGCGGCGACGCCCGGAGCCCGCCGGCGTCATCGCCTCGCGCTGCGACGAATGCAAGAAGTGCTACCAGGACTGCCCCTACTCGGCCATCGAGATGGTCGCGCGCACGGACGGCAGTCCGAACCACAAGACCCAGGCCTCTGTCATCGAGTCGAAGTGCGTGTCCTGCGGCATCTGCACCGGCTCTTGTGATACCGCGGCCATAGGCGTCCCCTCCTTCGACTCGATCGAGCAACGCAGAAGGATCGAGGGCTGGCTGAGGGACGCTCTGGCGCAGGGCGAGGCGCCGCACATCGGATTCATCTGTACGGAGTCGGCAGGAGCGGGTCTGAAAGTCGATCCCACCACCGGCATCAGCTCGGAGCTTCCGGGATTCCGACTGCTCCACGTCCCCTGCGCGGGCTGGGTCCACCCCTTGATGGTCGAGCGAGCGATTCGGCACGGAGCGGCTGGCGCAGTGATCGTCAGCTGCGGCCGTGGCGAGTGTCTCTACCGCGAAGGTGCGCTCTGGGTCGAGGAGCGGATGGCCGGCGAACGCGAGCCCTCGCTACGCACCGAGAAGGTCGCGTCGGAGAAGATTGCGATGCTGGGTCTGGACCGTACCCGCAAGGCCGAGCTGATCGAACGCGCCTTTGCGCTGCGGGGCGACCAGAGCGCGCCGCCCCGCGACAGGCGCGGCCCGCTACTCAGCCTGATCGCGGCTTCGTTGGTCGCGCTGGTCTTCGCGGCCGTGATCGGTGCCGTGAGCGATTTGGGCTAGGACGTCAGTCGAGCGTCCCAAACGCGTAGTCATACATCATCGTGATCGTCGCGTAGTTGCCTTTGCTCATGTCGATATGGTGGATCGCGTGCTTCGTCGTGATGTAGTTGAGCGTTTTGAAGGGGAAGTAGGGCAGGTCCACGGCGGTGTGGTTGACCAGGTTGATGTTGACATAGAGCAGGTAGGCCAGTGCGACCGATCCCACATGGAAGGGACCGGCGAGCGCCCCCAGCCCGGTCGCCGAAGCGATGAAGAGCGCTTGGCCTATGAAGGTCTCCAGAGGATGCACGAGGTAGGCATCGATATGGGTCGGTTCGTGGGCCTGGTGGTGGACAGCGTGTACGCGCACGAAATAGCCGACTCCATGAAGGAGAAAGCGATGCGCGAGATAGTAGAAAAAATCGAAGACCAGCAGGATCAAGACCACATCGATCAGGTAGCGCCAGGCGGGTCTTGCTTCCAGCGTGATGACGAAGGGCGCCAGTGCCAGGAAGAAGACAAGATTGGTCACCAATCCGACCCGAATGCTCGACTTGACGACCGGGGGATAGTGCCCCTTCGCCATCTTGAGGGCGTCCTGCTCGCGGTTGATCACGCGCATGCGTTGCAGGGCAGGCACTTTGAACGCCAGGAAGTAGCCGAGGCGGGTCGTGAGAAAGACCGCCGCGAGGAGGACCAGGCCGGCAAACCAGTCATAGGTCATCTCAGGACTCCTTCAGCTCCCTAAAGCTGCGAACAGCTCCGAACAGCTCCGAACAGCTCCGAACCCATCACATCGGTGTGTTGCATCAGGGCGCCTCGCCTGTCTTGCTCGCCTCGAGGGTCTTGGAGAACTCCCAACCCCTCTTTGTGTGCATATACAACCAGATGGCTTCGAAGATCTCTTCGCTATCGGGCTTTCGATAGGAAATATGACAGCGGACACTTTCGGGAGATCCTTCGGCAGGAGAAGAATCCAGGATCTCGTAGCTTGGATGCTTCGCCAAAAAATCTGTTCTCACCTGCTGATTGCAGGGGTCCTTGATGTAGACATAGAAGAGAGCCACTCCCACGACTACAAAGAGGAGTACGAAATACTTCAACATCGATGAAACTCACTATCGGGTGCAGGGAGCCCGAGCCCCCTTCTTTGGCTTTCGTCCATGATGCTGCCCCACTTCGGCGAACAGGTTGACCAAGCAGCCGCCTGCCACCGGGCTTCAGTGTTCGCCTCGGGGGTCCCGGGAATCGTCTACCCGAGAAGAACGTGCTGGCGCTTCGGGTTGTAGAATAGCTCGCCGGACTCGGCAATGGCCCGCTGGGCCGATTCCCGGGTCCGGTATGGCTTCGGCCAATCAGACCCCTCTTCAGCGTGCCAGAGAAGGCTCGGCCGCTACTGAGCTGGCGAGAAGGCCGGTGCCAGGACGCTGAGCGAGGAGCTCGGAGAGTTCAACGGCATCTTCCACCGCGCGCCGTGCTCTCGATCCACAAGCTCATCGAATCGATGCCCTTGCACGAGGCAGCGCTCGGCTTATCCCAGTTGTGAACACGAAGTGTGTCAATAGGTCACCCAATCTGCCTTTGGGATTCACGCCCGAGTCGGGACTCTTCGTTGGGCTTGCCACTTGACGCGTAATGTCACAGACGAGGCGCAGAAGCCCTCTTCCTCGGGTTTCAGTCTCGATCTACCCTCTTCACAACACGGCACCGAAGCCGTCAGAGGAGAACCGAAATGGAGTTTGGAATATTTTCGACGGGTACCGTGGGTCCCAAGCCCTGGGATGAATCGGAGCCCCGAGTCCTGCGCGCGGACGTGACATCGGGGATCGTCGCCGACGAGGCTGGCTTCGACACCTTCTGGGCACCGGAGCACCACGGCCTCGAGGTCTATTCACACTCCTCGGCATCCCATCTGACCTGCCTCGCCGTGGGAATTCAGACCAAGCGAATCCGCCTGATTCCGGGAATCATGAATCTCTGCCCCGCGATCAATCACCCCGTGAGCAGATCGCGCTGATCGACATCCTCACCGACGGCCGGGTCGAGCTCGGCACCGGGCGCGGAAGCGGATCCACCGAGGTCAACACCTTCGGCCTCTTCAACGAGGACACGCGCGAGCTCTGGGAGGAGGCCGTCCGCGCGATCCCGAAGATGTGGACACAGGATCTCTTCTCGTGGGAGGGGAAGGCCTTCTCGGTTCCCGAGCGCTGCATCCTGCCCAAGCCGCTCCAGAAGCCGCATCCGCCGATGTGGGTCACCTCGTCGAACCCCGGCACAGTAGAGGTCGCGGGGCAGATGGGATTGGGAGTCGCCGTCTTCAACTTCGGCGATCCGGCCCTTCTGCGACCCCTCGTGGACAAGTACAAGCGCGCCATCGAGAATCCAGAACCGGTGAGTGAGGTCATCAACAACAAGTTCGTGACGATCTCTCCGATGATCTGCATGAAGGATGGTGACGCAGCCCGGCGGTTCCACGATTCCCGGACGGGAAAGATCGACCCGTGGTTCGCAACCTACTTCGACACGATTCCCGAGTTGGCCGAGAGGACGAAGGACGAGCCCAAACCCATTGCACAGACGCGCCTGCGCGAGCTGGTCGAGATAGCGAGAAATGATGCGGCCCTGCCGGGCCCCTTCGCGGCGGGTGAGACGACCCCACAGATGGCGCTCGACAACGGGATCTGCGCCGGGACGCCGGACGAGGTTGCGGCGACGGTCAAGCGCTTCGAGGATGTGGGGGTCGATCAGCTCGTGATGCTGCCCCGACTCGCCTCCTGGCTGGAGGACGAGGAGACGGTCTGGGAGTCGCTGAGGCTCTTTGGCAAAGAGGTGATTCCCAGGTTCAAGAGCTAGCGCTCGCCCCGCGCCCCCGCTCATTCGAGTCCAGGAGCCTCCGTCCGACTTGCCGGGCGGAGGCCCCTGCTCAATCCAGAAAAGGGCATGCTGCCCTTCGACGCGTGGAATGGGTCGCAATCAAACCCAGTCGAAGTTCACGCTCTCGATCGAAGCCGTCTCGAGCGTGGCAGGGCTCCCTCTTGGAGGCGTCCCCCTACTCGATCGGCCCCGGCTTCTTGATCTGCTCGAGGAGGTCGTTGTTCCACTCCCCCTCTACCTTGACGTGCGCGGCGGCGCCCTTCAGGACCGCGTCGATCAAGTTGTGGTTGAGGTAGACATAGAGCCCCGGCTGTTGAAAGGTGTAGAGGGCTGCCCCTGCGGAGCCGCCCGGAATGAACCACGTCTCGAGGTTCGTTTCCGGCGGGTCGGCGAAGGAGCCGGTCTGCCACACGTAGTCGCCATGACCCCCGATCAGGTGCGGGCGCGTGTCCCGGTTGGCCTGGGAGTGGATGAAGAGCACGGTCTCGCCCACCTTGGCTGTCAGGGACGCATCGCCCGTCAGGGCGCCCACTGCGCCGTTGAAGACCACGTGGCTGGGCTCGTTGGTCTTCATGACCTCGAGCGTGTCCTGCATCGCTGCTGCGGGGCTGTCGTAGGACTTGTAGTTGCCGTCCTTGCCCACCGGAACGTAGAAGTCCTGCTCGCCGATATAGTACGCCTTGTCATACTTCAGAGACTTGCCGTTCCGATCCTTGAGGCCGTCCCTCGGCAGGACCATGATCGCACCGTTCATTCCGGCTACCACGTGGTAGGGGATCATTACCCCACCGGGTGCGCAGTGATAGACGAACACGCCCGGCTTGGTGGCCTTGAAGCGAATCGTCGCCTCCTCGCCGGGATTGACCAATGTGAGGCCCGCACCACCCAGAGCCCCGGTCACTGCGTGGAGATCGATGTTGTGGCTCATGATGTTCGACTTCGTGCTGCCGTCCCAGCTGGCGGTGTCCTTGATGCTATCGCTTCGCTCTCGGGGATTGACGATGGTCAGCTCCACGTAGTCGTCCTGATGCACGACGATGAGCGGAGCGGGGACGCTGCCCTGGAAGGTGAGTGCGTTCACGGTGGTCCCGATGGTGTCGATGACCATCTTCCGCTCTTCGACCACGAGGCGAACGGCCACGATCTTCGGGTCGCCCTTCGCCTTCAGGGAGTGCTTCGGAACGAGCGGGGGCTTCACGAGCTCCTGCTCGACTCGCTTCAGACCCTTCGCCTTCGAGGGCTTGTCAGCCGTGGCCGAGCCGCCCCCCAGCATCAGAGCCAGGGCCAGCAGCGTATACAACGTTCTTCGGAGCATTTCCTTTTTCCTTTCTTTCCCATCAGTCGTATTTGAAGAGCCGAAGGCAGCGGACCGGCCGCGGCCGTCATTCTGCGAGGAGAGCCGTGACGGCCTCCTCCATTTCTTCCAGTGGTGAGCCCGCGAAGTAGAAGCCCCGCGTTCGTCCCAGCTTGTCGAGCAGATAGATTTGCTGGGAGTGGGAGTAGAGGTAGGCCTCATCCA
>JAFDDH010000324.1 GCA_019310975.1 Deltaproteobacteria bacterium
AATGCTCATTCGGGCTCTGAGAGGAGTGGACGGTCCAGACCGGCCCCGAAGAGAGTGCCATCCGGCTCTGGGAGTGATACTGCGAAGAGCTGAAGCGGGCCGGCCAAGTGCTGAGTCGCGGTCATAGCTTCGCGAGGATCCGATCCTGGTACCCGCATACCAACCGGCGTATGGCATCCATCGAGACGTCACCGGCCTCGAACGCGGCGACAATCAAGCGGTCGGTGCCGATCTCCGCATACTGCTTGATCAGGTCAAGATCGAATGTCTTGCCGAACGCGTAGCTATGCGGCCAGATCGTGAGTGAGAGAGTTCCCGGGTCGCGACCGGCCTCCCGCGCGCTCCGCTCGACCGTTTCCATGCGCGCTCTCAGATCTTCTGGGCCAATCGTATAGGGGAAGAAACCGTCGCCTCTGCGACCTGCCCTGCGAGCCGCGGCTTCGGAGCTGCCTCCGATCAGCAGGGGCACACCGCCCGCTTGCGCCGGCTTGGTATCACAGAACACCGCGTCGAAGCGCACGAACTCACCATGGAAGGTCGCCGGGTCGTCCCGCCACAGTGTACGCATGGCGTCGATACATTCATCCAAGCGCTTGCCCCTCTGCGAATAGGGAACTCCGACGGCCTGATACTCCTCCTTCTGCCAGCCGATACCCATTCCGACCTCCAGTCGACCGGCGGAGAGTGCATCCAACGTGGACAGCCGCTTTGCCAGAACAGCCGCGCTGTGCTGGGGACCTATCAGCACGCCCGTTCCCAGGCGTAGCTTCTGTGTATGCGCCGCCGCGAAGGTCAGCCAGTGCAACGGATCCGGCATCTGCGTGGTCTCGAGCACCGGAGCGCGACCGTCTTCGGAGTACTCGTAGAGGGGCTCGTAATCCTGCGCCATGACGACGTGCTCGGGCATCCAGACCGACTCGACACCTTCATCCTCCAACATACGCACAAATCGGCTGACCCAGTCCGGGTCGGTCGTAAACTCTTTCTCGCATAGCGGTATGATGCCTAGCTTCATTCGTCACTCCTCCTGGCTGGGTCCATGTCGGACTCTTGCCGGACTGATAGCGGACTAATAGCGGACTGATGGCGGACTGATGGCGGTTGCGGCGATGGACCGAGCGCTCTCGCTCTCGAAGGAGGGTGTCGCGCGGACAGGAGCGTGGCTTCCGTGAGGAGGTAGCCTACGATTCACGCAACAACGCCGAGACAGAGTCTTGAAGGTCGGACATTTCGCGTGGCTGAACAATCCCCTCGCCACGCGTGCAGGGCCGTACCCCCCAGGCGATTGGAGAAGGGATCGAGAAGCTCACCGGAGAGTTGTTGGATCACCCAGAGGTGCCGTAGTTGGCGATTGATTGGGTCTTGAAGACGGGCTCATGGCAGGGAAATTCGCTCAATGAACAACCGTGATGCGCAGGATCGCGAAGAAATCTCCGCCCTGCTGATCGACTATTGCTTTGCCCTGGATCGCCGCGAATTTTCTCGACTCGCGAGCGATGTCTTTGCCGACAATGCGAGCTTTGGTGGCGGGGGAACCAACTGGAACGGCGCCAGGCAGATCGCCAAGCGGATCAAGGCAACATTCGCCGATTTCGACGGTACCGCGCATATGCTCAACAACATCCACATCGAATTAGATGGCGATCGGCGAGTAGTGTCGCCTATATCACGGCGTGGCATTGGTTGAAACAGACCCCACCGGGTCGACCTGGCCGTGCGGCCGACTGGGTGATGGTCGCGGCCTATCGCGATCAACATACTCGCACCCAGAGGGGCTGGCGCATCGTCCGTCGGCGCTTCGAGAATATTGCTCCGAGCAACGTCGGTATCGGTGAGATGCCGAAGCTGCGGCTCTAGCCTTCAGCGATTCCGGGCGCCACCGGCCCGCGACCCGTGCCCCGCTCCGAGAGGAGCTTTTTCAGCATCCGGGCTAGGTTCTGCGCCATGAATCGACTGGCCGAGAGGGTCGCCATTGTCACTGGTGGCGCGCGCGGTATCGGTCGCGCAACGTGCCGCGCACTCGCACGTGAGGGAGCCCGTGTGGTGGTCGCTGACACCGACGCCGATGGCGCCGCAGCGGTGGCAGCCGAGATCCAGCAGGACGGGGGCGAAGCGCTCGCGGTCTCCACTGATGTCGCCGAAGAAGCATCGGTGGCGGGATTGGTCTGCGAAGCCGTCGAGCACTTCGATCGCCTCGACATCCTGCACAATAACGCGGCACTGACCGCGCCCGGACCGCTCTCGCGCGACACCGCCGTCACGGAGATGACGCTCGACGTCTGGAATCACACCATGGCAGTGAACCTGCGCGGCCAGATGCTGACCTGCAAGCACGCCATCCCCAGGATGTTGGAGACCGAGGGGGGTGGATCGATCGTGATCGATGGTGGCATGTCGAGCCACGCCTGACCCGAGGTGAATCGCGCCTCAGTCGATGCGACCCAGCCCACGCAGCCAGTCGACGAGTGCCACGAGCCCGTCATCGAGCGAGGTCGCTCGGTAGCCGAGCCGCCGGCTGGTGGGTGTGTCCGTGGAACGCTGCTTCGGATCGCCTCGTTCGTCTCTTGCGATCGCCACCAGGGTCGGACCGAACTCCGCGAGCAGTGCCGGATCATCGGAGACCTCGACATCCTCGACCCGATGCGGAACGCCCGCGATCTCGCAGGCCTTGTTGCAGCACTCCGCAGTGCTGAGCGTATCCTGAGGACGCCCGTCGAGCATATACCGCTCTCCCGAAACACCGTGATCGAGCGCCGCGATCGACCCGCGAGCGACATCGTCGGCGAAGACCCAGGTCACCGGGAAGCTCAGGTAGCGAGCGATCTTTCCCTGCAGGCCCGCTTGGAGCACGCGATTGAAGCTGGTCCGAGCGAGCGCCCGCTTCGCCACCGGACCGGGACCGTAGATCGCACCCGGGTGACAGGTCACGACGTCCTGGCCCGAGGCCGCTCGCGCATGGGCCTCGCGGAAGGCAGCCAACTTGGTGACGGTGTACGGATCGTCGCTCGGATGTTCGGCGATCGGCGCCTCTTCGAGTGGGCCGTCCCCGGTGGTATCGAAGAAGGTCCCGGTGCTGAGTGCCACGACCCGGCGCATGCCCACCGCCTCGGCGGCGTCGAGAACGTGCCGTGTGCCGTCGAAGTTCACGGCCTCGAAGTCTGCCAGGTCCTGGCTGGCGCCGCCGAGCAGCGCAGCCGTATGGATCGCGGCATCGCTTCCCTCGGCGGCCTGTCTGACGCTCTCGGCCTCGGTGATGTCGCCCTCGATCAGCACTACGCCCATCTCCGCGAGCGGCTTGGCATCCGAGACGGTCCGGACGAGCGCCCGGACCCGATCGCCGCGCTCGGTGAGTTGCTTGCAGACGTTCGAGCCCGCAAGCCCGGTAGCACCCGTCACGAACACCGTACTCATTCGGTGGCAGCCCCCGGAATTTCGTCTCGCCGCGCGTCGACTTCATCCGGCGAGAAAGCAATCACCGGCACGCCGTCGCCAAATACATCGAGGGTATGAATGAAGCGGTGCACGCCCATCGTCTCGGCGCAGCTGAAGCCCAGCTCGATGATCTGAGCGGCCGTGAACACTTTTCCGAGCCGCCGATAGAAGGCGTCGTCCATGGCGTGATGATCAGCCGACAACAGGTCGAGGAACTCGAGAGCCATGCGCTCCTGATCGCTGAGTTCGCGATGATCCGGGTCCAGCAGGCAGGCCACGTCCTCATCCGTGATGGAGTCGTGCTTGCGCGACTGCATGCAGGGTTGGCACTCGCCGAGCTGTGCGCTCCGGATCCGGATGAGCTCGAGGATGCGTCCTCCCAATAGCGTGCCCCGCCCCCTCCCCGTGCGAGCCTGATGGATCGAGAGCAACTGCTCGGTCCGGTAGGCAAAGATCTGCAACGGGACCGGTGTGGCGTACAGACCCTCTGCCACGCCACTCTCGATGATGGCGCGGGGCTCGTCGGCAAGCTTCTCGGTCGGAATCGGTTCAATCCTGGGCATGTCGCGGCACCTCCAGATCGGTCGTTGGGGCCACGCTAGCAGAACGATCATCGGAGCTCGGGTTGCAGAATCCCGACGG
>JAFDDH010000325.1 GCA_019310975.1 Deltaproteobacteria bacterium
CGAGCAGATGTGAGAACCATCAGCAGTGGCTTACACCGTGGAGCGATGCCTCGGCCTATGCTAGCAGACTCGCTGTGGCGGCCAGCCCACAAGCGGCGAGCGTGCTCTGCTCGACAGCCTTGGTGAGATCGGTTACCCACTGCCAGGCGTCGCATCAACGCTTGGACTCACGCCGCGACGGCTGTCAAACAGAAGAATGAAGACCAGCGGTTGGGTCCGTAAGGGTCCCGCGAGACACCGGGGATTGCGACCTGTGGTGGTCGCTTGGCCTGTACTTGGCCTGTAGTGGTCGCTTGGGTTGACGACTGGGAGCAAGGAGCCAGGAGGATGGAGCAGATCCGAATCGCGATCGCCGGGGTGGGAAACTGTGCCAGCTCGCTCTTGCAGGGACTCGAGTACTACCGCGATAAAAGCCGCGAGGAAGCCATCGGACTCATGCACTGGGAGATCGGTGGCTATCGCCCCTTCGATATCGAAGTGGTGGTCGCCTTCGACATCGACGTGCGCAAGGTGGGGAAGGATGTGAACGAAGCCATCTTCGAGCCACCCAACTGCACGACGGTGTTCTGCGACAAGCTCCCCAAGGCGAAGGTACCGGTCCAGATGGGGCGGGTCCTGGACGGGGTCGCCGACCACATGCAGAAGCACCCCGATGCCCGCACCTTCCGGCTCTCGGATGCGCCCGAAGCGACCCGCGAGGACGTCGTTCTCGCCCTGGAGCAATCGCGGGCTGAAGTGCTCCTCAACTATCTACCTGTCGGCTCCGAGGAGGCCGCCAGCTTCTACGCCGAGTGCGCGCTCGAGGCCCGCGTGGCTCTCGTCAACTGCATCCCCGTCTTCATCGCCAGCGACCCCGACTTCGCCCAGCGCTTTGCAGAGAAGGGCCTTCCCGTCATCGGCGACGACATCAAGGCGCAGCTCGGCGCCACCATCACCCACCGCACGCTCACCGACCTCTTCCGCAAGCGCGGCGTCAAGCTCGAGCACACCTATCAGCTCAACACCGGGGGCAACACAGACTTCCTCAACATGCTGAACCGCGACCGCCTGGCTTCCAAGAAGGAATCGAAGACCGAGGCCGTGCAGTCGGTGGCGGGCCATCGCATCGCCGACGAGAACATCCACGTGGGCCCCAGCGACTACGTGGCGTGGCAGAACGACAACAAGGTCTGCTTCTTGCGTATGGAGGGGAAGCTCTTCGGAGACGTTCCCATGAATCTCGAGCTACGGCTCTCGGTGGAGGACTCGCCCAACTCGGCGGGGGTCTCGATCGACGCCATCCGCTGCGCAAAACTCGCCCTCGACCGTGGTGTGGGAGGACCCCTCCTCTCACCTTCCTCCTACTTCATGAAGCATCCTCCCGAGCAATTCACCGATGACGAGGCCTACACTCGGACCGAGGACTACATCGCCGGCCACCGCGATGTCTGATCGAGTGCGCAAGTGCCTTCTGATCGCCGCCGGGCGAGGCCCCCGCCTGGCGAGCGATGGCCTTCCCTCGATCGCTTGGCAGTGCGCCGCGGCATCAGCATCTCGCACGTCGTCAATGAGAAGTGGGATGGGGGCAACGGTCTCTCGGTGTTGGCGGCGCGGGAGGCGATCGGCCACGAGCCCTTCGCCCTGCTGATGGCGGACCACGTGGTGGACCTCCCCCTGCTGAGCGGGCTACTCAACGAACCGCTCGAGGCCGGGGGCGTCTGCCTGGCTGTCGACTACAACCTGAACAATCCCCTGGTGGATCTCGATGATGTCACGAAGGTGCGGGCCACGGACGGGCGACTCGAGGCCATCGGGAAGGGCCTCGACGGCTACGACGCCTTCGACAGCGGCTGCTTCCTATGCTCGTCCGCCCTCTTCTCGGCCCTCGATCAGGCCCTAAAGCGGGAAGGGGACGAGACACTCTCGGCCGGTATCGCGTTCCTGGCCAAGCAGGGGAAGGTGCGTGTTCACGACGTCGGCGACGCCTTCTGGATCGATGTGGACGACTCCGCTGCGGTGCAGCGGGCCGAGCGCGCACTGATTGCGGGCCTTCCCAAGCTGGGCGATGGACCCGTCTCCCGCTACCTCAACCGGCCCCTCTCGACGCGCATCACGCGTCATCTCGTCGCTCGCTCCATTACCCCGAATCAGATCTCATTGTT
This sequence comes from Deltaproteobacteria bacterium, assembly GCA_019310975.1. GTDB lineage: Bacteria > Myxococcota_A > UBA9160 > UBA9160 > UBA4427 > JAFDDH01. The sequence goes on from JAFDDH010000325.1 coordinate 2,142, forward strand.
TTCCTTTGCGCTCTGCCTAGCCGCCGCGGGTCTCTTCGCCGCGGGTGGAGCGCTCGCGCTGGCCACCGGTGGGCTGCTCGCCCAGCTGGCTTCGGTGGTCGACGGCTGCGACGGTGAGGTCGCGCGGCTCCGGCTCCGGGATAGCGTTTTCGGGGGCTGGTTCGATGCCGTGCTCGACCGCTACGCCGACGCCTTTCTTCTCTTCGGCCTCACCTGGCACGTCTTCGCAGCAGACGGCCGGCCGACCACGCTCGGCGTGGGCTTTCTGGCCATCACTGGCTCGTTTCTCGTCAGCTATACCGCCGACAAATACGACGGGCTGATGAAAACCCGATTCCAGCGCGGTGAGACCCTGGGGATCCGCATCGGGCGCGATCTGCGCGTACTTGTCATCGCCCTTGGCGCCGTCTTCAACCTGCCCTTCCTCGCCCTCTCGGTGATCGCGGTGGTGATGAACGCCGAGACCGTGCGTCGCCTCGCCACAGCAGGCGGCGGCCGAGCCGCGGCATGACGTCTGGCGTAGAGCCGCTCGAGCGGGTCCGCGAACGAATCACCGAGGTGATCGCCAGCTCGTCGATCCCCGAGGATCCGAGACACTCGACCAACACGCTCGAATGGCTGCTCAAGCTCGATCCCGGCGCCGACGCGACCCTCCAGCTCGCTGCGCTCGGCCACGACATCGAGCGCTCGGTGGACGCGCGCAAGGTGATTCGCGCGGATTTTCGCGATTACGACGCCTTCAAGGCGGCCCATGCCGAGCAGAGTGCCGAGATGCTGCTGGAGATCCTTCAGCAGTGTGGAATTCGAGACTCAGCGTTAGTCGGCGAGGTCTACCGCCTGGTCTGCCTCCATGAGGTGGGGGGAGACGCGCGCTCGGATCTGTTGGTGGACGCGGACAGCCTCTCTTACTTTGACGTGAACCTGCCCCTTTATTGTGAAAGGAACAGCCGCGAGGAATCGCTGCGGCGCTGCGTCTGGGGTTACCGACGCCTGTCCGAACGGGCGAGATTGATCGCCGCGGGTCTCCGCCCGCCAGGCGATGAGCTGGCGGTGCTGATGGGGGAGGCCAGGGTTCGAGCGGCTGGATGATGGCGCGGACCTAGCCACTGTCAGTCAGCGTCCAAGAGCGCCATGATTCGATACCCGCCAAGACAGGCGGTGGGCCCGGGCAGAGGCTCGAGAGTGGCAAGATCAGGCCGCCGGACGTGCAGTCCGGTGATCGGGTCCTGATCGGCAAGTACGTGGGCAGCGAGCTGACGCTCGACGGCGAAGAGCACCTGATCCTGCGCGAGGGCGACGTGCTCGGCGTACTCGAGTAGTCGACGAATCCAACCCGAGGACCCCCTAGAGGGTCGAGTCACGAATCGGCCCTTCACCGAGAATCGGCAATCCGATTCGCATCCAAACCGTACTCGAGCAATGGGAGCAGAGCAGAGATCATGGCCAAGGAGATTCGATTCGATCAGGACGCAAACACCAGCCTTCTCGCCGGCGTCGACGCGCTGGCGAACGCGGTGAAGGCGACCCTCGGGCCCAAGGGGCGCAATGTCCTCCTGGAAAAGAGCTGGGGCTCACCCACCATCACCAAGGACGGGGTCACCGTCGCCAAGGAGATCGAGCTCGAGGACCGCTTCGAGAACGTCGGTGCGCAGATGGTTCGGGAGGTCGCGAGCAAGACCTCCGACGTGGCGGGCGATGGGACCACCACGGCGACCGTGCTCGCCCAGGCGATCTTCCGCGAGGGCACGAAGCTCGTGGCGGCCGGCGTGAGTCCGATGGATCTGAAGCGCGGCATCGACCAAGCGGTGAAGACCATCACCCACGAGCTGGAGAAGATGTCCAAGCCCACCCGCGACGCGGCCGAGATCGCCCAGGTGGGGTCGATCTCCGCCAACAACGACGAGACGATCGGCCAGATTCTGTCAGACGCTATGGAGAAGGTGGGCAAAGAGGGCGTGATCACGGTGGAGGAGGGCAAGGCGCTCGAGACCGAGCTCGAGGTGGTCGAGGGCATGCAGTTCGACCGAGGGTATCTCTCACCCTATTTCATCACCGACCCCGACAGCATGGAGGTGCTGCTCGAGAAGCCGCTGGTCCTGCTGCACGAGAAGAAGATCGGCAACATGAAGGATCTACTGCCACTGCTCGAGGAGGTGGCACACCAGAGCCGGCCGCTCTTGATCGTGGCGGAGGATCTGGAGGGGGACGCGCTGGCCACCCTGGTGGTGAACAAGATCCGCGGCACTCTGAACGTGGCGGCCGTCAAGGCGCCGGGCTTCGGCGACCGGCGCAAGGCCATGCTCGAGGACATGGCGATCCTGATGGGCGGCCGGGTGATCGCCGAAGAGCTGGGGCTCAAGCTCGAGAACGTGACCGTGAAGGATCTCGGCCAGGCCGGCCGTATTGTGATCGACAAAGACAACACGACGATCATCGACGGCGCCGGGACGAAGAAGGACATCCAGGGACGGTGCGGCGAGATCCGCAATCAGATCGAGACCACCACCTCGGACTACGACCGAGAGAAGCTCGAGGAGCGTCTCGCCAAGCTGGTGGGGGGCGTTGCTGTGGTGAAGGTGGGCGCTGCCACCGAGACGGAGATGAAGGAGAGGAAGGCACGGGTCGAAGATGCTCTGCACGCCACCCGGGCCGCGGTGGAGGAGGGTATCGTGCCGGGAGGCGGTGTGGCGCTGATTCGCGCGCAAAGCGCACTCGAGGGCCTGGATGCAGAGGGCGACCGGGCCTCGGGCGTGGCGCTCATCCACCGCGCCATCGAGGCCCCACTGCGTAGCATCGCCCAGAATGCGGGCATCGAGGGCGCCATCGTGGTCGACAAGGTCAAGAGGCTCAAGGGGGCCAACGGCTTCAACGTCCAGACCGAGGCGTACGAGGACCTGATGAAGGCGGGTGTCATCGACCCGACCAAGGTGGTTCGCAGCGCACTCCAGAACGCCGCCAGCGTGGCCGGGCTGCTGCTCACCACCCAGGCGGTGATCACCGAGAAGCCCGAGAAGAATAAGGGAGCCGGCGGTGGTATGGGTGATATGGGCGGCATGGATGGGATGATGTGATCCACCATGGGCTTCATGAATACGGTTGCTGGAAGCAGAGCCGTATCCGCCAATTGCCCACCGGCCTTTCCAGATGATCGTTCCAGGAATGATGCTATGAGGTGATCAATCGCTCTCGGGAGATAGCAGATGAGTGATTCACAAAAGATGTGGCTGCGCCTACGCCAGATCGCCTTGGTCGCCGATAAGCTCGCACCCGTTGAAGAACGCCGGCGGACGCTATCTCGAGCGTCGCGGCGGCGACGGTGGCTATATGGTGATCACCCAATGCAACGACCATGCACCGCGACGCGCCAGGGTGAAAGCGCTTGGCATTCGCCTCGTCGGTCAGTTCAGCACCGGTGAGTTCCGCAATATGCAGCTGCATCCAAAGGACACTGGCGGTTCGTTCTTCGAGATCGACGAGATGATGGGCCCGGGCGCCCACGATCCGGATGGCCCCTGGGAGCCGGCCGGCCAGGATTGGCAGCGAGCGCGCCGGCTATCGCGGGTGAAGGGCATCCTGGCCGCAGAAGTACAATGCGACGATCCCGAGGAGGTGGCCGCACGCTGGGCGGATATCGCCGAGATACCGCTCGAGCACGAGGGGGAGCATGCGTCGCTTCCGCTCGACAACGCCAACGTGCGCTTCGTGCCCTGCGCGGACGGCCGGCCCGAGGGTCTCGGCGGCATCGACGTGGCCTGTACCGACAAGGCGGCCATCCTTGCCGCGGCGAATGCGCGCGGTCTCGAGACCGCTGACGATCAGATTCTACTCTGCGGCATGCGAATCAATTTGATTTGACGTGAGCAGTGCCGAGGCTGTGATCAGCCAAGATCCTCGAGCAATTGCTCCGCAGCCTCCGCGAGCTGGGGGACGCGTGCGGCGATGTTCTCCATTCTGGCATCCGTACTGTCGCCCACCGCCCAGCGATGGTAGAGCTGGGCCAGGACGGTCGCGGTCTTCCACTGCGCGAAGGCCTCGTACCAGAAGGCTCGGGAGACATCCAAGCCGGTCCGCTCCGCGTAGAGGTTCCTCACCTCGGCGCGGCGCGGCAGGCCCATGCTCTCCATACCCGCGTGGCTTCCGCGCGAGCCGTCGACGTCCGCGGGATCCGGCCAATAGTTGAGCAGTGTGCCAAGATCGATCAAGGGATCGCCGAGCGTCGTCATGTCCCAGTCGAAAAAGGCGATCACTCGATCGGGATCGGCCGGATCGAACATGCAGTTGTCCAGCTTCAGATCGTTGTGCACGAGCGACACGCGCTGGGCCACGGGGATGGAAGCCTCGAGACGGGCATGGACGGCGCCCATGACCGCATCGTAGTCCGGGAGCACGACCAGGTCCCAGCGCCTCTTCCACCCCTTCACCTGGCGTTCGACGAAGCCAGCGGGTCGACCGAGATCCTCGAGCCTGCACTCGATCGGATCGAGCAGGTGGAAGTCCGCCATCGCTTCGACCAGAGCGAATCCGATGCGTCGCCCGACATCGGAATGATCGCGCATGCTCTCCGGGATCACGCCTCGAATGACTTCGCCGCGGCGACGTTCCATCACGAAGAAGTCTGCACCCGCGACGGCTGAGTCATCGCAATAGAGAAGTGCCCGCGGTGCACGATCGAAGTGTCGCCAGAGCTTTGAAAGCACCTTGTACTCGCGTTTCATATCGTGAGCACCGGGGGCGAGCGTGCCAAAGGGAGGGCGGCGAAGAACCAGCTCGAGCTCTCCGAAGCGGATCAGATACGTGAGATTGGCGGCCCCATTGGGAAATTGGAGCACCTCGAAGGCGCCCTCCAGATCGAGCTGCCCCGGCAGGTTCGCCCGGAGATACGCTCGGATCTCTTCCCAGTCGAGATCCTCTCCCCGGCGCACGACGGCGAGCTCCGGAGACGCGTCATCCCGAAAGGGGTCGACCAAGACGGAATCCTCAGCCCTGCTAGACATAGTCGGGTCCTATGCGTTCGGATGCTGAACGCCAGCCCCCCGGTATGAATTCCTGCTGGTACCCCGTGCTTCTTGCAGGTCGCCAGAATCTTGTCCACCGCCTCGAGATGCAGGGGATCATCGGTATCACCGCGTGGTGACAGTCCCAGTGCCAGTGCCAGATCGGAGGGACCCACATAGATCCCTCCGAGACCCGGCGTGGTAACGATCTCCTCGAGATTCTCCAGACCTTCCTTGGTCTCGATCATGGCGATGCATGCAATCTCTTGATTCGCCTCGCTCGCGTAGCCGCGACCCCCGTAGAGGGCGGCGCGAATCGGTCCGAAGGAACGCGTACCTTCAGGCGGATAGCGACATGCCGAGATGGCCGCCATCGCTTCCTCGCGGTTGTTGATCAGGGGCACGATGATGCCGAGCGCGCCCGCATCCAGGACCTTCATGATCTCCTTCGGGTCGTTTCCCGAAACCCGGACGAGCGGAATGGTGTCGGTGGTGGAGATTGCGGGCAGCATATGCAGAAGATCCGGGTAGTCGAGAAGCCCATGCTGGAGGTCGATGCAGAGCCAGTCGAATCCGACGTTCGCCATCAGCTCGGCAGAATGTGTATTCGCCAATGACAGCCATCCACCGATGGTCTGCTCACCCGCTCTCCACTTCGCCAGGGCCGTGTTCGTGCGCATGAGATGTCAGCTCCTCGGGCCGCCCCAATCAGGGGCCGCTGAACACCTTGCCCATCTGCGGTCGGGATAGATAGCTCCTCTTCGGGTCGTATTGGCCCGCACCCTCCTCCACCCAGCGTGAGAGCTCGGCCCGACCCACGACGAACCAGTGCACCTCGTCGGGGCCGTCCGCCAGCCGCAGCGTCCGCTGGCTGGTGTACATGTCGGCGAGGGGGGTCCACTGCGAGACACCGGTCGCGCCGTGGATCTGAATCGCCTCGTCGATGATCCTGCAGACGCGCTCGGGCACCATCGCCTTGATCGCACTCACCCAGACCCGTGCCTCGGCGTTGCCCAGCACATCCATCGCCTTCGCGGCCTTGAGGACCATCATTCGCATGGCTTCGATGTCGATTCGTGCCTTCGCGATCGTCTCGGTCGTCTTGCCAAGGTTTGCGATTCGCTTGCCGAATGCCTCGCGCGACAGGCCTCGCTTCGCCATCAGCTCGATGGCTCGCTCGGCTGCCCCGATCGATCGCATGCAGTGATGGATGCGGCCCGGCCCCAGCCGCACCTGGGAGATCTCGAAGCCGCGCCCCTCGCCGAGCAGGATATTCTCCTTGGGGACGCGACAGTCGTCGAAGCGAATGTGCATATGACCGTGCGGCGCGTCGTCCTTTCCGAATACGTGCATCGGACCGAGAATCTCGAAGCCAGGTGCGTCCGTTGGAACCAGGATCTGCGATTGGCGGAGATGGGGCGGTGCGTCCGGGTCGGTCTGAACCATCACGATCATGATCTTGCAGCGTGGATCTCCGGCGCCGGAGATGTAGTACTTCTCACCGTTGATCACCCATTCGTCGCCGACCAGCACGGCCTGGCAGGAGATATTCTTGGCATCCGACGATGCGAGGTCGGGCTCCGTCATCGCGTATGCGGAACGGATTTCTCCGTTCAAGAGCGGCCTCAGCCACCGCTCCTTCTGCTCCGCGGTTCCGACTCGCTCGAGTACCTCCATATTGCCCGTATCGGGTGCAGAGCAGTTGAGAGTATCGGAGGCGAGGGGATTCTTGCCCAGCTCAGCCGCAATGTAGGCGTAGTCCAGATTCTTCAGGCCCTGTCCCGTCTTGTCGTTGGGCAGGAAGAAATTCCAGAGATCGTTGGCCTTGGCCTTCGCCTTGACG
>JAFDDH010000477.1 GCA_019310975.1 Deltaproteobacteria bacterium
CGCGGGTATTGAACAGAGATGCACCGGCGCAGCGATGCGGAGGGGCGACCCTCGACGCGAGCGAGAACCGTGCGAGACTACGCAGGTTTCAGGCCCACGAGATGGCTCAGCACCAGGGGGTAGCTTGAAATTCGGGATTGCCATGGGCAGGTTGCACGTCGGCTTCTACGAGGAGATCGTGGTCGAGGCCGAGCGCTTGGGCTTCGAGTCGGTCTGGATGCCCGAGCACCTCGTGCTGCCCGTGGACATGTCGGGCTCGCCGTTTGCTGGCGCGGAGCACCCGCCGCTGCCTGCGAACTCGAATGTGCTCGACTGCTTCACCTACCTCAGCTATCTGGCGGCCCGGACGTCACGAGTCCGGCTCGGCACCCACGTCTACCTGTTGGGTCTGCGACATCCCTTCGTAGCGGCGCGCGCCGTGCAAACGCTGGACCTGGTTTCCGGCGGACGCACAGAGATCGGTATTGGGGCGGGGTGGCTCCAGACTGAGTGGACCGCCTCCGGATTCGATCCGGGGACGCGCGGCCGTCGTCTCGACGAGGCTCTGTCCGTGTGCAAACGGCTTTGGACTGAGGAGGTCGTCGAACACCACGGCGAGTTCTACGATTTCGACCCCGTGATGTTCGAGCCCAAACCCGTGCAGAAGCCGCATCCCCCGATCGCAGCGCCCATCGCAAGGCTGACCACCCTCAGGCAGGAATGCGATCGTGGCGACGAACCCTTCCAATTCGTCTGCGGGGGCCCTGTCGAGAGTCGAGACGACGTGGAGCGCTGGGAAGAAGCGGGTGTCACACGCCTGATCGTGGCGCCCTGGAGGCGCTCGCTCGACTCCCTCGACGGCCTGCGCCGCTTCGCGGACCAGATTCTCTGAGAAGGTGGGTATCTGTCATACGTCGTCGCTCACACTGATCATGATCATCCCGCCGATCTTCATGCTCTTGGTCTCGTCTCTCTGGGGCGCAGCTTTCTCGAAACCGCTACACGCCGCGTGATCTATTGACCGACGCGCTCCAGCACGTGAACCGAGCAGGACATTCCTACACCTACGACGTGAGTCAGGCCTACTTTCGCGCCCTCTACTTGTCGGTCGCCCGCTTCGCCTCGTAGGTGACTCACGACCTCATAGATGTTGGCAACCCCCGTGGCTCCCGCTGGGTGTCCCTTGGAAAGCAGTCCACCCGACACATTTACAGGAAGCTTGCCGCCGAGAGAAGTCTCGCCATTCTCGATCAGTCTCCCAGCCTCGCCTTCGCCGCAGAGCCGGAGGTTTTCGTAGTGCAGGAGCTCGGCGGTGGCGAAACAATCGTGGAGCTCGACCAGATCCAGCGCATCGGGCTCGAGCCCCGCCATCTCGTAGGCCTGGGTGGCTGCGTTCCGGGTGCAGGTATTGAAGTCGGGAAGTGCAAGATCGCGCGGCGAAAATGGATCGCTCGTCAGCACAGAAGCAGAGATCTTGACCGCCCGAGCCATCCCGAGCTGTCGCGCCCGCTTCTCCGAGGCGAGTATCACGGCTGCGGCACCATCGACATTGACGGAGCACATCAGTTTGGTGTTGGGATAGGCGATCATGTCTGCCTGCATCACGGCATCGAGTGGCGTTTCCACCTGATACATGGCATTCGGATTCATGGTCGAGTGATGGTGGTTCTTGACCGAAACCCTCGCGAACTGCTCGAAGGTCGTACCGAAGCGACGGGTGTGCTCCATTCCGAGCTGCGCGAACAGAGCGGGCATGGTGTCGGAGCCCAGCAGCCCCTCGGTCGAGATGCCGCCGGTGTCTGCTGCGCCAGTCAGTAATCCGGCTCCGCTCATCTTCTCCACCCCCACGACCAGAACCAGGTCGTGAAGCTCAGCCCGAATGGACGCGAATGCCTCGCGAAGAGCCGTTGCCCCCGTCGCACAGGCGTTGGAACAGTTGACGACAGGGATTCCGGTTTGCCCGATCTGCTTCAGAATGTTCTGGCCCGGCATTGCATTGGCCTGCATGACGTTTCCGCAGTGGAGTGCCTGCATCTCTCCGATGCCGAGATCCGCATCGTCGAGAGCTCGGAAAGCCGCTTCGGCTCCGATCTGCTCCAGGGGGATCTGGGGGAAGCGTCCGAA
>JAFDDH010000326.1 GCA_019310975.1 Deltaproteobacteria bacterium
ATGACCCCGCTCGAGATCCAGAGCCACCGCTTTGGACGTCGCATGAACGGCCTCGACCGCGACGAGGTGGAGGCCTTCCTGCGCATGGTGAGCGAGGACTACGAGGAGATCCTCAAGGACAACGAGCTGAAACGCGAGCGCATCCGCAATCTCGAAGAGCAGCTCGACTATTTGACGACCCAGGAGCAGCTGCTCAAGCAGACGCTGATGAACGCGCAGTCGATGAGCGACCGCATGCGTGAGTCCGCCGAGAAGGAATGCGACGTGCTGATGGGCGAGGCGGAGATCCGCGCCGAGAAGATCATCAACGCCTCGCACCGGCGCGCAGCCCGCCTGGCGGAGAACATCCGCGAGCTGCGCGGCCTGCGCGGCGGGCTGGCGGAGGCGCTCAAGAGTGTGATCGAGACCCACCTCGGACTGATCGAGAACCTCACCCGCGAGCCGCAGCAGGACGACTCCCTGCTGGACGGCCTGGTCGAGGGCAAGATCACCTACTTGGCCGCGCCCGGCACCTCGCGCGGTACCGACGCAGAGCCCGGCGCGTCCGAGGACGACGCCAACTCCGAATCGAGCGGGAGAGCTTGAGCCGGGCACCTACGCACCTGGCCCTGCAGATCGAGCCCGAGCGAATCGGGTTCTTCATCCACGTCACCCCGCGAGCCAAGAGCCAGCGGCTCGGTCCCCGGCACGGCGATGCGCTGCGGGTGGCTGTACTGGCGCCGCCCGTCGAGGGCCGCGCCAACGCCGCCTGCATGAAGGTGCTGGCGGAGGCACTCGGCGTGCCGCGGGGTGCCGTCGAGATCGATCCCGCCGCCCGCAGCCGGCGCAAACGCGTCTGGGTGGCCGGAGATCCGAAGGCCCTCGGCACGCGCCTTCAGGCGCTGGCAAGCGGAGAGTGATTGAGATACAAAACCGCCCTCCCCCACCCATCTAGAAGCGCCCGCGGGGTCCGCGGGTTCGACGGGCGGGCCGCCTGGCGGCGCACCGCAGCCAGACTCGCAGCCCGCAGAGCAGTCTTAGTCTTAGAAGAGACGGAGCCAAGGACGGAGCCCAGCATGCCCATCTACGAATACGAGTGCAACAAATGCGGGCACGAGTTCGAGCGCGAGCAGAAGATGGCGGACGCGCCGGTCAAGACCTGCCCCGAGTGCAAGGCGCGCCGGGTCACGAAGCTGATCTCGCGCAGCTCCTTCGTGCTGAAGGGCGGCGGCTGGTACTCGGACGGCTACTCGGACGCCAAGCAGGATGGGAAGCAGGATGGGAAGCAGGACGAGAAAAAGGACGCCGCCGCAAAGAAGGACGAGGGAGCGAAAGAATCGAGCAAGGACTCCAAGTCGGATTCGAGCAGCGACTCCAGCGGCGACAAGAAGAGCAAGTCCAAGAAGAGCGACAAGAGCAGCGGAAAGAAGAGCGCCGCGTAGGAGACGAACCCCGCCGATTCGCTCGCCAAACCGCTCTGTATACTCGGGCCTCGCCTGTCACCCGGAGGCCGTGAATGAGTCGACCCGCTGCCGAGGACGCCCCGATCGAGACGCAGGTACTCGACGGGCTGGCGCTGGCCAAGAGCCTGCGCGGCGAGATGGCCGAGGAGATCGGCAAGCTCGTTGCGGCCGGCCTGCGGCCGCCCTGCCTCGCCGTGGTGCTGGCCGGCGACGACCCCGCCAGCCGGTCCTACGTCAAGGGAAAGCAGCGAGCTTGCTCGGCGATCGGCATGGACTCGGTCGAGCACCTGCTGCCGGAGTCGACCACGCAGGACGAGCTCTTGGAATTGATCGACCAGCTGAATGCCAATGACGGCGTCGACGGCATCCTGGTACAGCTGCCCTTGCCGGACGCGATCTCAGCGGCCGCCGTGGCCGAGCGCGTCGACCCCGCAAAGGATGCCGACGCCCTGCACCCGCTCACCTCGGGTCGCCTCCTGGCGGGGACCGCCAAATTGGTGTCGTGCACTCCTCTCGGCATCATGGCCGTGCTCGATCACCACGAAATTCCGATCGAGGGCGCCCACGCCGTCGTGATCGGGCGCAGCAATATCGTCGGCAAGCCGATCTCGCTCCTGCTCCAGCAACGCAACGCCACGGTCACGATGTGTCACTCGCGCACCCGGGACCTGGCCGGGATCTGCCGCCAGGCCGACATCCTGGTGGCGGCGACGGGGCGGCCGTGCATGGTGAAGGCCGACTGGGTCAAGCCCGGCGCAGCGGTGATCGACGTGGGCGTAACCGAGGTCGACGGCAAGCTCGTCGGCGACGTGGACTTCGAGGCCGTGAAGGGCATCGCCCGGCTGATCACGCCGAGCCGGCGCGGCATCGGTCCGATGACGATCACGATGCTGCTGCGCAACACCCTGCTGGCGTACCGGCTGCGAAAGCGCGTATGACCGAGCTGGCCAGGACGCCTCTCTTCGAGGCGCACGTCGAGCTGGGCGCTCGCATGGTGGAGTTCGCCGGCTTCTCGATGCCGGTGCAGTACACCTCGATCAAGCAGGAGCACGCCGCCGTGCGCGAGCGCGCGGGCCTCTTCGACGTCTCGCACATGGGGCAGATCCACTTCCGCGGGCCGCGGGCCGTGACCACGGTGGAGCGGCTCGTGAGCTGCCGCGTCGACAGCCTGGCCGTCGGCCGCGTTCGCTATGGGCTGCTCTGCAACGACGGCGGCGGCTGCGTGGACGACGTCACGGTGTACCGCGAGGCCGACGACGCCCTCTTCCTGTGTGTGAACGCCGCCAACATCGCCAAGGACGTCGAGTGGATAAGGCGCCACGCGCCCGACCGCGCAGGCGTCGAGGACCGCAGCACCGCGACGGGCCTGCTCGCGCTGCAGGGACCGGCGTGTGCTGCGCTGCTGCAAGCCCTTGCCAAGGAGGGGAACGCGACGCCGGTCGGGGAGCTGGGGCGCTTCCGCTTCGCTCGCTACGAAGTCGCCGCGAGTGATTGCCTCGTCTCACGCACTGGCTACACAGGCGCCGACGGCTTCGAGATCTACACGCCCGCCGGCGCCACGCGCACCGTCTGGGATGCACTGCTCGCAGTCGGTGAGCCGCACGGCCTCACGCCCGCCGGCCTCGGCGCGCGCGACACGCTGCGCCTCGAGGCCGCCCTGCCGCTCTACGGCCACGAGCTCGACGACACCACCTCGCCCCTCGAGGCGGGGCTGGGGCGCTTCGTCAAGCGCAAGCGGGGCGGGTTCATCGGCCACGAGGCCATCGAGGCGCGCGACCGCAAGGGCGCTACTCGACAGCTCATCGGTTTCGAGATGGAAGGGCGCGGCATCGCGCGCGCGGGCTACGGGATCGCCGACCGGGACCAGGAAGTCGGCGTCGTCACCTCCGGTGCCCCCTCCCCCACACTCGGAAAGTCGATCGGCCTCGGCTACGTTCCGCCGCGGCTCGCCGAGCCCGGCCGCGCCATCGACATCGTGATCCGCGACAAGCGCGTCGCAGCTCGCGTGGTCGAGACCCCATTCGTCTGATCCACCCCATCCCTCTGCATCGATCTGGAGAGAAGAGAGCGCGTGGCTGACTACAACCTCCCCGAAGAGAACCGCTACAGCAAGGACGACGAGTGGATCCGGCTCGAAGACGATCGCTTCGTCGTCGGCGTCACCGACTATGCGCAGCAGCAGCTCGGTGACGTGGTCTTCGTCGAGCTGCCCGACGTGGGTAGCCGCTACGAGGTCGGCCAGGCATATGGCGTGATCGAGTCCGTCAAGGCGGTCTCCGACCTCTACAGCCCGATCTCGGGAGAGATCGTGGAGGTGAATGGCGATCTCGAGGAGGCGCCCGAGTCCGTCAATGAGGACTGCTACGGCGTGGGCTGGCTGATCAAGATCAGCCCCGACGATCCGTCGGCGGGCAAGGCTCTGATGGATGCGTCCGCCTACCTTGCATATATCGACGAGCGTAGCGATGACTAGGCAGTGGATCCGCCGCTTGCGGCCGCGACTTCCGGAGCGCGTCTGCTGGGCTGCGATCAGAGATCCAAGCTGAAGCCCACCGAGATGCGGTAGTCGCTCTATTTCGGCGCTGATCACCACCAGCTGGTAGAGG
>JAFDDH010000327.1 GCA_019310975.1 Deltaproteobacteria bacterium
GGAAATCAGAACCGCTCCGGGATTTCGAATGCGATCTACCTGGTGGACACCGGCGACGACGAAACGGTCGGGTTCCGTGCACCGGGCACGACGCATCGCGTCTTGTTCACGGGCGCCGCCGACTACGATTTCTTCATCGGCCTGGCGGCCGACCGCGCCGGCCGTGGGCCCGCATCGAATTGGTGCGGATCGAAGGTGGCGCCGGAGCAATGTCGGCGCGCCGCCGAGGGCGGCTTCCTGGTCGAGGATCCGCTCGAGCAAGTGACGCAGAGGCGCCGGGGGCTGGCTTGGATTGCCACCGATGCAATCTGTCGCATCTCGAGTGAGAAGATCAGCCATCCGGCATTTCCGCCGGGCGGTGGCCGGATCCTGGCCAGCTACGGCCAGAACCTCTTCGATGCAGAGGATCGTTGGCGATGGCATAGGGGGATTGCGATTTCGGAGCTGAGCTGTGCTGGCGATCTGGGCCTGGATAGCAATCTCACCTGGGGGCTAGTCAAAGACGGCGGGCCGAATCCGGGCCATCGCAGCTGGAACGTCGACGCCGACTGGGTGGTCGCCCACTCCGGGCGACGGCTCTGGCGCGTCGGCAGCGACGGTTGGTATGCGACGCCCATCGCCAGGCCCCATACCTATGAGGTGCGTGGCGACTACGACGCCAACGCCTTTCCGGTCGAGAGCCCGGACGGGACGAAGATCGCCTATTCGTCGACCATGCTCGGAGACGCGGACCTCTATGCCGCCGTGATGCGATTGCCCGACCCGCCGCGCACGCCACGCACCCTGAGCCGGCGCAGGTTCCTTCGTCGCAGCGAGTCGTTGCATTGGAGCCCTCCGCGCCGCGCCCGCGAGGTCGCGGGCTACCTGGTCTGGGGTGGCGCGCAGAGCGGTGGTCCCTACGAGCGACTGAGCGTGGAGCCGATCGAGGGGACGAGCTTTGCGATGCCCGCCGACGCGCCGGCCTTCCTCGTCGTCACGGCCGTCGAGCACTCCGGTCTGATCGGTCTGCCCTCGCTCGAGGTGTCGCGGCATCGTGGCGACGCGCGTACCCGCGTGATCAGGGTCGAGGCGGAGAGCGGCCGCCTGACGCGTCCCTTCGCGCTGGCATTCGATGGTGACTTCGCCGGCCTCTACGCCATTCGGGTCGTCGGTCCGAGCGGCGGGCGAGCCCGCGATGCGCTCGGAGGTCCGCTCCCCTGGCCGATTCCCGGCCCTTCGCAGGGCAGCGCCGAGATCGAGCTGGTGGTGCACGACGCCGGGCGATACCGGGTCTGGGCCTATACACGCGGTACGCGGGGCGGAGCGTTCGAGCTGCGGGGACCCAGGGGCTCGACGGGTCGCTTCGCGGCCAGCAGCAATGGGTGGCGCTGGCAGCCCGTCGAGGCGTCCGGGCAGCCGCTCGAGCTGGCACTGGCCGCCGGGGTGCACCGATTCGAGCTCGCCACCCGCGACGTCGAGATCGAAGTCGACCAGCTGATCTTCAGCAACGATCCTACCTACCGGCCAGTCGGCGCGCCGGTGGCGCTGCCCGTCGCGGCCGTTCCGGAGCCGCTTGCATCGCTTCGAGAGGTCGAGGCGCGGGCGCTCTCTCCCTATGCGTGTCGACTCGAGTGGGCATCGTCCGGGCGCGATGACGGCGGTCTGGTCCACGTGCAGCGCGGTCGGGGCGGGGGCGGGGGCGGGGGCGGGGGGCGTGGCGAGAGTGGCGAGAGTGGCGAGAGTGGCGAGAGTAGCGAGAGTGGGGGGAGTGTCGGGACCCTGCGCCGCGTCGCCTCGGTGCGCGGAGGCTTCTTCGTCGACCAGGGCCTGCGTCCGGACACCCGTTATCGCTACCTGCTCCATCCCGATTCGCCCGCCGGAGGGCCGGCCTCGGGCACGAAAGTCGCGGACTTCGAGAACGTCAGGGGTGTCGAGAAGGTCCAGTGTGTGACGCCGCCCCGAGCGCAGCCCGTCCAGCTACAGGTCAGACCGAGACGTACGCAGACCGGCTTTGCGCTCGGCTTCGATCTCCCCCAGGCTGGCCGATACGCAATGTGGGCACTGCTGCGAGCCCGCGAATCTCGCCCGAGCAGCCGCCAGGCGCGGCTCTGTCTGAATCGCGGCGAGTCGGATTGCCAGCGCGAGGAGGCACTCTTTGCCCGGCGCTGGGTAATGCCACTCGGCCCGATCCGCCTGCCGAAGTGCTGCCCCGCACCCTTCTTGACCGAGGAGTGGATCTGGGTCGCCATCCCGCTGAGCTCGTCCGCACCGGCCGAGGTGGCGAATCTTGCTTCCGGCCCTCATACCCTTGCGTTCGAGCCCGAAGACGAAGCGGCGTTCGAGATCTGCATGGCGGTGGTGACCAACGACGAGAGCTTCGTTCCAGCGGACGATCAGCGGTTGCCCAAGGCCACGAGGCGCTATGGCGGGCTCGAGAGCGGGCGTGGTGAGTGCCCGCTGGCCGATCGCTCGAGGGGCGTCGGCAGTCGCGAGCAGTCGGTGCGCTGAGGCGGCTGCGCCGGCGCGTGGCTCTCCGTTCAGCTCGCGCCGCCGCCGCGCTCGTTCTCCCACCAGGCCTGAAAGACCAGCACCGTCCACATCGCGGTGGAGATCGGTTGGCCGGCCTGCAGCTGCGTCCACATCCGCCGCACGGGCTCGGGCTCGAAGATGCCCTCGTCGCGAAGCCGGCGCGGGTCGAGCAGGGCCTCCCCCCAGTCGTTCAGCCCACCGCGCAGCCACTCGGTCACCGGCGCGCCGAAGCCCTGCTTGGGCCGCTCGAAGAGCTCGCGCGGAACGTGTCGCGCCAGCACTTCTCGGAGCGGCCACTTCTCGACCCCGTCCCGCACCCGGTACTCGATCGGAATCCGCCAGGCCAGCTCGAAGACCCGATGGTCGAGGATCGGGACCCGGGCCTCGAGGCTCACCGCCATCGAGGCCCGGTCGACTTTGGTCAGGATGTCGTCGGGCAGGTAGGTCAGCGTGTCGAGGAGCATCATCCGTTCCTCTGGCCGGCCTGGAAAGAGCTCACACAGGTCGCGTTCGAGCTCGCTCTTCCGCCAATGCGCTCCTTTGACAACGCGGTGCGCATCGTGCCAATAGCCCACCGAGTAGCGGTAGAGGTCGTCGATGCTCTCGCGCGAGAGCAGGTCGCTGCGGTAGCGGAGCGATCCGCCAATGTCGCGGCCGCGAGCCGAGGCCGGGAGCAAGAAGTTCAGGCGGCGGCCCAGCGCCTCGAGCCCGTCCGGCGAGAGTGCAGCGCGCGCCGCGCGGGCGGCCAGCTTGAGCAGGCCTGGCTGACCCGCGAGGTCGTTCCACGTCTCCACCGTTTGTCGGTAGCGGGTGTATCCGCCAAAGAGCTCGTCGCCGCCGTCGCCCGAGAGGCTGACGGTGACCGATTGGCGCGCCAGCCGGGAGACCAGGTAGGTCGGGATCTGCGATGGATCGGCAAAGGGTTCGGTCCAGAGCCCGGGCAGCAGGGGGACGACGTCACGCGCCTGCGCGTCGTCGAGGTAGAGCTCGGTATGGTCCGTGCCCAGGTGCGCCGCGATGGCCCGCGCATGGCTCGCCTCGTCGAACTCGTCCTCGCGGAAGCCGATCGTGAATGTCTTGACCGGCTCCCGCGAGCGCGCCTGCATGAGGGCGACCACTGTCGAGGAGTCGATGCCCCCGGACAGGAACGCGCCAAGCGGCACGTCGGCCACCATCCGGTCCTCCACCGCGTCCCCCAGGACGCGCTCGACTTCGTCCGTCAGCTCGCGCCCGTCGGCGCCGAAGGGCTCGCGCGAGGCGCGTGCCGCGACGTCGATCGGATCCCACCAGGCCAAGGGCGTCGCCGCGTCCGACCCGGTGAGCGCGTCCGGGCCGGTCAGGCTGATGCGGTGACCGGCCGCGAGCTTGTGGATGCCGAGATAGATCGAGTAGGGGCAGGGCACGTATTGCAGGCGCAGGAGCAGCGCGACCGCGTCGCGATTCAGCTGCGGATCGAAGTCCGGGTGAGCGCGCAGAGCGGCCAGGTCCGAGCCGAAGACCAGGCCCGAACGGGTGACGCCG
>JAFDDH010000328.1 GCA_019310975.1 Deltaproteobacteria bacterium
TATTCCCTTGAGCGAGCCGTTCGCGGCATCTCCCAGGGCCTCATTGATGGCTGCCGCGGTGGTGTCCGTGCACAGCTCCACCGAGAGGTCCACCGCGGAGACGTCCGCCGTGGGGACACGAATTGCGTAGCCGTCCAGCCGTCCCTTCAGCTCTGGAAGCACCAGCCCAACCGCTTTGGCGGCACCGGTGGTGGTGGGAATCATCGACAACGCCGCCGCCCGAGCGCGCCGGAGGTCCGAGTGGGGCGCATCCAGGATGCTCTGATCGCTGGTGTAGGCGTGAATCGTGGTCATCCATCCCCGCGCCACACCGAAGCGTTCGTGCAGAACCTTCGCGACCGGTGCCAGGCAGTTGGTGGTGCAGGAGGCCAGCGAGATAACGCGGTGGTTGGAAGGCGAGTAGGCGTGGTCATTCACGCCGGGCACGATGGTGACGTCCGGGTCGGTAGCGGGTGCACTGATCACCACGCGGTCGGCGCCCGCCGCCAGGTGCTTTGCAGCACTCTCCCTATCGCAGAATAACCCCGTCGACTCGATCACGATCTGAGCCCTGACCTCACCCCATGGAAGCCTCTCCGGGCTGCGCTCACAGCTCACGGGAATCCGCCGTCCATCCACGATGAGTGCCCCGGTCCCGGCGGTCACATCGCCTTCAAAGGTGCCGTGGCTCGAGTCGTATTTCAGCAGGTGGGCCAGGGTCTCGGGGCTCGCAAGGTCGTTGATACCGACCACCTCTACCTTGCTCGAACGCGCAGCCCGAAATACGCAGCGACCGATTCGTCCGAAGCCGTTGATCCCGATGCCGACTACCATATTCGTTTTGGCCCCCAAACGTGCGCGCTTCTCTCCAGGCCCGCCTTCTCAGCACACTGCTCTCAGAGTTCGCGGTGAGTGTGCCTGCCGCCCTTGCCTTGCCCCTCGAGCTTTCGCGTCGCGACAGGCTCCTGGGCGCCTCAGCGACCTAATCGGAATCCCACGGAAGAACCTGACCGAAATTCAAATGAAACTCGAGCCGGTCCTTTGCTTGCTGGGGAACCACCTGGCGGTGCCCCCCCCCCCCGCTGCGTAGGCAATCCGCGGTACAAGCTCTGTCGGCACGGCTTCCACGTGATTCGGAACTCCGAAGAAGCCCTCGCTGATCCTCGTGGGTACGTACTCGACAGGAAGCCTCGTCTTATCCAAGGCGATCGCAGAAGCGGCGATAGAGTCGGCTCAGGTGCTGCTGCGGAAGCCTGTAGAATTCTTCCGGGTCCATATCGATCCAGGCGAGATCCAGCCGCTGCCGCGCCAACGGGAGACCCTGGAATCGGTGAATTTCTTCTACCGCCGGCTTGGGCAATCCGTCGGAGCCCCATAGGCCGAACCAACGTTCGTGAGCCGCCTCGTCCAGGGGCGGACGGCTCCAGAGCGCCTCCGCGTAGTCCGCGTAGCACCAGAGCATCGCGCCGAGGAAACCGAATGCGCGCAGCTTCTCGATTGCGCTGCGCGTGAAGGCCGCGGCGTTCGCTGCTTCGAGCAGTGGAATGGTAGAAGTACTGGATTGGGCTCGATCCGAGTCGAAACTTTCGGTTGGAAAGGCCGGCGCACCGAACTCGGCAAAAAGGACATCGCAGCCACCGAGCCAGCGCGTGATCAGCCCAAGAAATGGGAGAATCTGCGCGTCGGTCGGACTTTCTGCAAAGTCGGCGTAGATCGGGTAGCCGTGCATGCACAAGAAGTCACAGAATCGCGCCGCCTCCCGCGGGCCGAGCCGTCTGTCCTCCGTCAAGTCCTCCATGTGGAGTCCGAGGGTGATCGGAACCCTCGAGTCGGCGGCGCGAATTCCCGCGCTGACGCGATCGAGCCATTCGACGGCCGCCTCACGCGTGGGCGGAACGCAGCAGTTCGAGTTCTCGTTGCCCAGGTCCCACGCCCAAAGGGCCGGATGGCCCTCCAGCGCGTGCGCCGCAGCGCGGGCCAGCCGCGCCTGCGCGCACGCGACGTCTTCATCCAGGAACCAGCTCTTCGGAGAGCCGCTCACCACCTGGCCGTCTGCCACGGTGCGGAACCTCGCTGCAGAGGAGACCGGATCCGGAGGCTGGTCGGAATCGATCGCCCAACGCGGAATCCAGTTGACGCCGCTCATGTGCCCGGTGAAGAGCGTCGGGATCAGGCCGAGTTCGTGGCTGTGCGCCGCATCGGCGACGCGTACCAGATGCTTCAGGGCGCCCTTTGAGACGCGATCCGAAGCGGGTTGGAAATCCTCCCAAAGGAGAAAGATCCGAACGGAGTCGAAGCCGGCAGCGCGGATTCGCGCGAAGTCGCGCTTCACCGGCTGCTCGTCGAAGTGCTTCCACCAGTCCATGGCCAGCTCGGACGGCCAGTAATTGATCCCCAGGCGGAAACGGCTGGACCCGGTGGTCATGGGACCTTCAACAGGGCGCGAGTGGATCGTTCGGTTGCTCGGGACCGGTGGTGCCGTAGCACCTCTTGATACACGCGAAGGTACGCGTCCGTCATCCGCTCCGCGGAGAAGCGAGCCTCTACGTGCTTGCGCACGGCTGCGCGATCCAGTGCGCCGAGGCGCTCGACCGCAGCCAGCGCCGCCTGCCGGTCGCTCACGACGAATCCCGTCTCGCCGTTCACCACGATTTCGGGGACCGAGCCCCTCCCGATTGCGATGACGGGCACGCCGCAAGCCATCGCCTCGATCATGCTCAGCCCGAAGGGCTCGTCGAAATGGATCAGATGAAGCAGCGCATCGGCGCCGCCCAGAATCTCGCTGCGCTTGTCAGCACCGACCGGCCCCAAATAGCGAACGCGATCGCCGTCGACGTGGGGTGCCACCTCTCGGTCAAAATAATGCTGATCCTGGATGATCCCGGCGATGACGAGCGGTCGACCGGCTCGACGAGCGACCTCGACCGCGTCGGCGGTGCCCTTCTCGGGATGAATGCGCCCGAAGAAGAGCAGGTAGCCATCGGAATCGCTCCTCGGTGTGAACTCGTCCAGGGGGATGCCGTGATGCACGGTGGCGACGTAGTCGAGGCGCGGGCTTCGATCGGCATCGCTGATCGATACGTAGTACGTGCGCTCGTTGTACTTCTCGAAGACCGGCAGGATCCGGGGCGACGAGAAGCCGTGGATCGTCGTCAGCACCGGCGTATCGACCAGCCCGCTGTAGGAAAGCGGGAGAAAGTCGAAGTGGTTGTGGATGATGTCGAACTCATCGGCTCGCTCAAAGACCTCGGCGATGTGCAAGCACTCCCAGACCTTTGGCTCGAGGCTCCCATCCTCGGAGTACGGCCGTGGGCAGCTTCCCGCCAGCCGCGCCCGGGTGATCGAGTCGGTGGTGGCAAAGAGCGTGACGGCCACCCCTCGCGCAACCAGGCCCTCGGTCAAGACCGCTACGACGCGCTCCCACGGCCCGTAATGTCGCGGGGGAACGCGCCAGGAGATCGGTGCCAGCATCGCCAGGCGCAGCCTGGCGCCGTCCGGTTGCGCGGGGAGGTTCGCATTTCGCGAGCGGGTCATCGCGCTCGATTGTGGCATAGCTGCGGGATTTCGTCGCAGGCGAGACGGTGACAGCGATCAATCAGCCCGCGGACCCAGACTCGAGCCGCGAGAGCAGCTCATCGAGGGGCGTCGTGGCGATGCGGACGCCCGTATCGGCGAAGCCGTACGGGAGGATCACCTGCCCGTTGTGAATGATTGCTCCACAGGTGTAGACGACATTCGGGACGTAACCATCGCGCTCGTCCCGCTCGGGCTCCAGCAGGGGCTCGGCAAGTCGCCCGATCACACGCCGCGGCTCGTCCCGGTCGAGCAGCATGGCTCCGAGCGTGTACCGGCGCATCGGTCCGACGCCGTGCGTGAGTACGAGCCATCCCGCCTCGGTCTCGATGGGCGAGCCGCAGTTGCCGATCTGGATGAACTCCCATGGGTGGCTCGGCGTCTGCAGCTCGTCCCCATGGTTCCAGAAATGGATGTCGTCGGAGGTCACGAAGTGGATGCTCTCATTATCGTGGCGCGAGAGCATCGCGAAGCG
>JAFDDH010000024.1 GCA_019310975.1 Deltaproteobacteria bacterium
GTCTCGCTCCTGGCCGTCGATCAGGCCGGGCGCTGGCACCTCTCCGCCGGCACCTCGCTGATCCGGGCGTCGAGCATCGAAGCGCCGGAGGTCCTCTTGCCGGCGGCACCCGGCGCTGGGACCCTGCTTCCGGTCAAGGCCGACGACAGCCTCTCCAAAGACGGCCTCGCGCTGGACGTGATCTTTCCAATCATGCATGGGCGCGGCGGCGAGGATGGTGCGCTCCAGGGACTGATGGAGCTCGCCGACATCGCCTACGTGGGCTCCGGCGTCCTGAGCTCGGCAATGCAGATGGACAAGGACATCGCCAAACGCCTGCTGGCGGCGGCGGGGCTGCCGGTTCTGCCCTGGGTGGTCCTACGCGCACACGCACTGGCTGGCGCTGGCATGCGGGCGGCCGTGGACGGGGTCAAGAAGGAGCTCGGATTCCCGGTCTTCGTCAAGCCCGCAAATTCCGGCTCCTCGGTGGGAATCGCCAAGGCCGCGGACTCCGGCCCGCTACGACGACAAGATCATCGTCGAGCGCGGCGTCGATGCGCGTGAGATCGAGGTGGCGGTGCTGGGCAACGAGTCGCCCGAGGCCTCCGTACCCGGCGAGATCCGGCCCACCCACGAGTTCTATGACTACGAGGCGAAGTATCACGACTCGACCACGGACCTCGTCATCCCCGCCGAGCTCTCGGACGAAGAGAGCCAGCATCTACGCGATCTCGCCACCGAGGCCTACCTTGCGCTCGAGGCCGAGGGGATGGCGCGCGTCGACTTCCTGGTGGAACGCGAGAGCGGCCGGCCCTATCTGAACGAGCTGAACAGTCTGCCGGGCTTTACGGACGTATCCATGTACCCGCGTCTATGGGAGGCCACGGGCCTGCCCTATGCAGAGCTGCTCGATCGGCTGATCGAGCTGGCAATGGATCGCCACCGGCGTCGCTCCATGCTCGAGACGCGCTATCGCCGCCCCGGGCGCTGAGCCGCTCACGGCTCTTCCGCATGGCTGGCGGCGGCGGCGCGCCGCTCCACGGCGGCCTTGTTGCGCTTCTTCTGCCGGTTCTTCCGCTCGGTGGCCGGCAGCGAGTAGCCGAGCGCGCGCAGCTGCGCGCGGTGCATCGCGTCGATCTCGATCTCTGGAGCCGCGCCCCACTCGGGAGACATCAGCAGCAGCGCGTCGATCTCCGCCTGCAGCGACTTCTCGACCTCGTCGCGGGTCGAAGCCAGATTGGCCTGCTCATTCGGATCCACCGAGTGGTCGTAGAGCTCGCTCTGCATCGGACGCAGGGTCTGGTGCAGCATCCGGTAGTCATCACGAACCACCGAGATCATGGGATTGGAATCGACGCCCTGTCGCCCCCACGACCGGTCGATCTGCGCGAAGAGCGGTCGACCCCTCAGATCACCGGGCACCTCGCCAATACCCCCGGCGGCCAGCATCAAGGGAACGAGCGAGCGTCCCTGCGCATCCGCTAGCGGCGGCAGACCGATCAGGTCGAGGATCGTCGGCCAGATGTCCACGTTGGCGACCCGCTCCTCGACCACCAGGCCCGGGCGTAGCGTGAATGGCGGCGCGATGATCAGGGGAACGTGCTGGACCTCGCGATAGAGATCGCGCGCGTGCCCTTCGCGACCGTGCTCGAAGAATGCCTCGCCGTGATCGGTCGCGATCACGATCATCGTATCATCGAGCAGACCGCGGTTGCGGAGCCCGTCCACGACACTGCCGATGTTGCGGTCGGTCCAGTGGATCGCACTGTCGTAGATGTCCGAGAAGCTGCTGCCGTACTCCGGAGACGTGCTCGCATAGAGGTACTGGTGCACGTCCATGTAGTGGATGTAGAGCAGGAAGGGATCGTCCCCCACGCCAACGATGAATTCGAGCGCGGATTCGGTGGCGTCGAGATCAGTGCCCTGCAGCGGATGAGCCGATGGATTGTGGCGCCGCACCTGCTTCACGGGCCGATTCTTCGACGGCCGGTAGTAGAGATCGAAGCCCTGGTCGAATCCAAAGTTGTTGGCCACCCATCCGTTGCGCCAGATGCCGGCCGTCCGATACCCGGCCTCCTGGAAGATCTCAGCAGGAAGCAGCGCCTCGGGCGGAATGGCGTGGGAGAAGCTCAGGACGCCCGTCCTCTGCGGGTACATGCCCGTCCACAACGAGGCCATCGAGGCCTTGGTCCAGCTCGATTGGGCCTCGACATTCGCAAAGCGGACGCCACGCTGCGCCAGCGCATCGATGTGGGGGCTGGTCTCACGCGCGTACCCCCAGGCGTGGACCCGGTCGGCGCGCAGCGTGTCGATCACGATGAAAACCACATTCACGTGATCACGGTCCGCCATCGTGCGCAGATCGTGAGCGCTGCCCTCGGAGGCCTCCGAGGCTACGCGGTCGAACTGGAGCACCACCATCAAGACCAGGAGAACGCCCGCCAGCGAGAAGTAGAACCACGGCGAGTCGATGATCCTGCGTAGCACTCGGTGAATCCTCCGGATCCCTCACGCTCCAGGGGCGCGGCCCGGCGCTCTACGGGAGATCAGTTCTTTTAACAAAAACAGCAGTTTAGGGCAACTCTCGAGACCCACACGGAGACTCCGCGAGCGTGTTCGCAAAGCCGATCCGGCCAGCTCTCGTTCGGCGCGCCGCCAAAAGGAAAGGGCGGCCACCCTCCGTGAGGGTGGCCGCCCGATCCGCTCGAAGGCCGAGCCCTAGCCCTGGATCACCCCTTCATCCGCTTGCGGCCGATGAAGACGAGACCCGCTGCGCCGCTGACCAGCAGCAGCACGGTTCCCGGTTCGGGCACGAAGACGAAGGTCTTTGATGCAAAGCCGGGCAGAACGGGGAGACCCAGCGCGCCCACGTCGAAGCGAATCGGCGAGATCAGCGTGACCTGTCCGGCTTGCGACGCGGAGGCCAGGTTGTTCGTGCCACTGAGCACGACCGTCCCCTGCGTCTCCAGGATACCACCCGGATTGGTGGTCACGAATCCTCCCAGCGTGGTGAACGTCTTGACTTCCTCAGTTGCAGCCGGAACCAGCGTCACGGCGACGCCAGTGACATTGCCACGATCCGGCATCGAGATCACGTTCGTACCGATACCCGTGATTCTCACCTTGCCGGTGATGAAGGGCCCAAACTCTACGGGGATTGTCTGGCCAAGGAGCGATACGACCGTCGTCCCGCCCACACCAAGGTTGTTGGTCAGGGGCATCGTCGCATTGGGAAAGCCGGCCAAGGCCAGAATCAGCTTACCGTTGAAGCCCTCGGTTCCACCCAAGCAACCGCCCGGGCAGAGCGTCCCCGAGTTCGGCGTCGCGGACGCCGGAGAGAGTCCGCCACCGACCGGGTTCAGAGCTGAGAAGCCCGCCGTAAAGTTGCCCGCCAGGTTGGTGACCGTCAGCGTCAAATTGGAGATCAGGGCAACGCCCGTCAGAAGACTCGTGCCAACCGCGTTGCCCGCCGTCGTCCACACGCCCGTCGTGTCGGAGAGATCGTGGTCCGCGCCGTTGTTGGTCAGCGTGGCCCACCCACCGTTGTTGTACGTGCCCTGAACGGTGAAATTCTGCAGCGCCCCGAGCTTTATCTCGAGCGTCGAGCTCTGCGGCAGGAAAACACCCGCCGTTGCGCTCGTGGCCAGGAGGCTCAGCATGCCGACCGCGATCATCAGGCTCAATAACTTGCGTAACATAACTGTTTTTCCCTTCTGTTCCGTTCTGTTCTGTTCTGTTATCTGGGTCCCGTTGTTTGTGTATCTCTTGTTTGTGTATCTCTGGCTCCGGACGCGGTCCGGATGTTTCCGTGCCGGAATACGAGCCGGCCGCCACCCGCACGCGCGACCGCCCGAAATCCGCTCGTCTCGTTTCGACCCACCTACTATGCCTCCTGATCGCGGCGGTTGTCCAGAGATATTGCGCCTCGAGGAACGAGTTCCTGTCGCGACGGCGAGCCTCGCGCACTCCCGGAATGGGCTGAAAGAACTACAGAAATCCACTCCCTGCGGGGCAACAGGAGGCCCCGGTTCCCTTGGGGGACCGCCGGAAATCTGGCATCGGCAAGTTCACCTATTCCCGCCCACGGGCCACCCACAGCGGGGATGGAGCGACCGGGAACCCGCGCGATTTCCTTGGACTTCCGCACCGGTTCGCCCCTATGATCCGCGGTCCCCTCGCTCCCTTTGGAGGCTTTTGGAGGCTTTGCGCCCGATGTCCGCTGGTTTCACGATGAATCGAATGCAAGCCGCGCAGGCCCGGCCGATACCCGGCCCCTGGCTCATTCCGACCCTCCTGGCCGCACTGATGCTGCTCGGCACGGCCTGTGGCGACAGCGTCGATGCGCAGCTTGCCGAGATCCGCTCGCTCCAGGAGGCGGGCCAATTCGACCCCTCGATCGCCCCACTCCGCAAGCTGCTGGCGACCGAGAGCAGCCATCCCGAAGCCAACTACCGCCTGGGCATCGCGTTGGTCCGGACCGGACGGCCGAGCCTGGCCGTCTGGCCGCTCCAGAAGGCGAGTGGGAGTGAGGAGTACGCGGTGCAGGCGGGCCTGCTCCTCGCCTCGACGCTGGTCCGGAATCAGGCCTACGGGGAGTCGATCCGCGCCTCGACGCGGGTGCTCGACCTGGAGCCGAACAACATTGCGGCGCTCTCGTCGCGCGGGAAGGCCGAGCTCAACGCAGGCCAGCCCGCTGAAGCCCTCGATGATGCCGAACGGATCCTCGCGCTGCGGCCAGACGACCACAATGCAGCCCTCCTCTACTCGGCTGCCCTGCTCGATCTCGACCGGCCCGACGAAGCCGAAGCCTCACTGAAGAATCTCTATGCGACGACCGTCGCGGGCGGCGACGAGAACGTAATCGCACGCACCTGCGCGGTACTCGCGATCTTCTATCGCAGCCAGGAGGACAATGACAGGGCTCGCGCCACGTACGAGAAGTGTCTGGCCGAGTATCCCGCGCATGCGCTGCTGCAGCAGTGGGTCTCCGACTTCTATCTGGACGTCGGCGAGCCCGAGGACGCGATCGCGATCTGGCGCGCGGCCGTCGAGCGAACGCCCGAGGATCTCTCCCTGCGCTCGAAGCTGGCCGACCTGCTCTACGGACAGGGTCAGGAGAAGCAGGCGCTCAGCGTTCTGAACGAAAGCGTCGAGCTCTTCGACACTCCGACCGCCTGGCGCATGCTGGCCAGCTACTACCGCAAGTCGGGCGATCCGGCCGAGGCGCGTAAAGCCCTCGAGCAGGCCATGGAGCGGACGCGCAATGTGTCGGATCCGATGCGCTTCGCGCTGGCCGACATGCTCATCGAAGAGGGCGACTACGAGCGGGCCGCGGAGATCGCTGCCAGTCTCAGCGAACCCGCCTACCGACATCTACTGGAAGGCGCCGTGCTGCTTCGCAGGGGCGAGCCGAAGGCGGCCCTCGCGCGCTTCGATGCGGGCCTGCGGCTATGGCCGAATAACGCCGGAGCACGTTATCTGGCCGGCATGGCGGCTCAGGAACTCGGTGACCGCAACCGCGCGATGGCGGAATACCGCGAGGCGGTGCGCGTGGCTCCCGACGAAACCGATGCGGCGCTGCGACTGGCGGAGATGAACTTCGCGGTCGGGCAGTACCAGTCGACGCTTCAGTTTGCCGATCGCCACATCCGCAGCCGCCCCTACGTCGAGCCCACCGCGCACGTCATCGCGGCCCGCTCGGCCACCGCGCTCGGGCTGCTGGATCGCGCCGAGAGCCTGCTCAAGAACCTGCAGGCGAAGGACGAAAGCAGCCCGGTTTCCTACGTGGAGCTCGCGGCCGTCGCGCGTAGGCGCGACGGCTCCCTGGCGGCCGTCGCGGTGATCCGTGACAGCGGTCTCGATCTCGGCGATCCAGCCAATATCGATGCGCTGCGCTCACTGGCCAGCGATCAGCTGGAGCTCGGCCGCTCCGAGGAGGCGATCGAGTTGGTCGGCGCAACCGCCGGGGCAGAGCCTCAGAGCGCGGAGCTGCTCGACCTCTATGCGCGCGTGCTCCTGCGCGCCGGCCGCGAGGCCGAAACCCTGAAAAAGCTGGACGCGGCATTGGCATTGGATCCCGATTTCGCTCCCGCGCTCGAGGCCAAGGGGGGGCTGTTGCGCACCGGGGGCGATCTCGACGGCGCGCTCGGGCTGTTCCGACGGGCGGCTGAGGCCGACCCCGACAAGGGCGAGTACGTCTACCTCGCCGCGCAGATCCTGCTGATCCAGGGCCACAACGAGGCGGCCGTCGCGCTGCTCGAGAAGGCGGTCGCGGTCGAGCCGGGACACGTCGAGGCCTCCAACGATCTGGCCTGGCTGCTGGCCAGCCGTGAATCCGATCTGGAGCGCGCCCTCGAGCTGGCCAAGATCGCCGTGCGTGTCAGACGCAGCGCCGAGACACTCGACACCCTGGGCTACGTCCATCTGCGCAAGGGCGATGCCGAGCAGGCCGTCAGCGTGCTCGGCAAGGCCCTGGAAGAGCGGCCGGACTCCCCGTCGATCGAGTATCGGCTGGGCGTGGCGCTGGCCGCCACGGGCGACAAGGAGCGCGCCAGAGCAGTTCTTACCAAAGCTCTCGAGTCGCCTCCCTTCCCAGAGGCCGCCGCCGCTCGCGCCGAGCTTGCCAGGCTCCAGGATTCGTAGGGCCCGTGGGCACGAGGATCCAGGCGCTCGGCCGGATCCGGCCCGGGTGGAATGGCTGCGCCCGACTGCCCGGCGCGATCGGCGCAATCGGGTCGATCTGCTGCCTGCTGGTCGCGCTGCTCGCGGGCTGCGACATGACAAACGATCGCATCGCCGCGCATCTGGCGCGGGCGGATGCGCTCGTGGCGGAGAACCGTGGTCTCGAGGCACTACTCGAGCTGAGGAGCGCCGCCCAGCTGGCACCGGACGATCCCAGCATCACTCTGCGCGTTGCGGAGATCTCGGTCGAGTACGGCTACTTCGGCGACGGCATCGACTTCTACCGGGACTATCATGCGCTGGTGCCAGACGATGACATGCGGACGATCGCGCTGGCGCGACTGCTCCGCCACGAGGCGCCCGACGAGGCGAACGAGCTCCTCGACGGCGTACTGGCGCGGGATCCGGGCAATAGCGATGCCTGGCTCGCCCGTGCGCACCTCGCTCTCGCTGCGGACGACACGCGCGCCGCCGCGCGCCACGTCGGCAGGGCGCGTTCCATCGACCCGCAGAACCCCGAGGTCTACTGGACGCTGGCGCGCACCCACGAGGCACGCATCCGGGCGATTCGCCGCCGCAGCGGCCCGCGCCTCCACTCACCAAGGATCTACGAGGATGCACTCGACGCCTACGAGAAATACTCGCAGAAGGGTGGCGAGCGGAAATTGATGGCGCTGCTCTATCGCGCCGACCTGCTCGCCCGCCTGCCGAAGCGAACGAGTGACGCGCGCCACGCCTACGAGATGGCGATCCGCTCGGCAGCCGGGACGGGCACCCATCACGAGAAGATACGCGTGATGCGGCGGGCAAGCCGCTACGCGCGGCGTTACAGCTTTCCCCAGCTCGAGTCACTGGCCCTGGAGGCCTGGGTCGAGATCGCCCCGGACGACCTCCACGCGTGGGAGCTGCTGGCGAGCATCGAGTCCGGTGATGCGACTCATGCCCAGAGGACCTACGACCAGATGCTGCGGATGACGCCCGAGAACCCCGCCGCCCACGTCCTCTACGCGCGCCACATCGCGCAGGAGGAGGGCGCCCGCGCGGGTCTCGAGTACCTGCGCGGCCGCCTCGGCAAAGACCTCGATGATGCGGTGCTGTGGACGGGCATCGTGAACCTCGAGTTCGCCAGCGGGCGAAGGGCCGATGCGGCGCGCAGCCTGCGCAAGCTGCGCGAACGCTTCCCCGATCGCCACGCCACCGAGCTATTGGCCGCGCACAACCTGATTGCCGAGGCACGCTGGGAGGAGGCGATCCAGATCCTGAGGGCTGCGAATGAAAGCCAGGATTCCATCGAAGGTCAGCGGCTATTGGCTCGCGCGGCGCTCAGTCGAGGGCGCTACGAGGAAGCGATGGCAGCCATCGACCGCGCGATGGAGCTCGAGCGAGGACAAACCCCCCAGCAGCTGCGTGTCAAGGCGGAGATCCTCGCCGCCCAGGGCGAACACCGGGCGGCCGCACTCACGCTGCACCGAATCAATCGCACCGAGCCGCTCACGCACGACGACAATCTCAGGATGGCGCGCGCCTACTACGACGCGCGGGCGGGCGGAGTCGGTCGACGAATCCTGAGCGAGCTGCTCGAGATCGATCCGGCCAACAAGGCGGCGGCGCTCGAGTTCGCCCGCCGTGAGCACGTCCAGCCCGAGATGCGCGAGCAGGCACGCGCCCACGCCGAGCGGGCGCTCGGCGCAAAGCCCGACGATCTCGAGCTGCTGACCGCGCTGGTCGAGCTCGACCTGATCGACGACCACGTCGATTCCGCTCTGATCCGAATCAACCTCGCAGTCGGCCGCAAGCCCCGATCCGCCGAGCTCTATCTACTGCGCGCCCGGGTGCTGCTCTCCGTAAGCCGCTTCAAGAAGGCTAGAAATGACGCAGAGCGGGCCCTTGCGGTGGATCCAGGCGCAAAAGAGGAGGCACTCGAGATTCTCTCCCTCGTGTACACCAGCAGCGCGAACCCGCAGGCGGGCATCCTGGCGCTGCGGAGGGCGGACGCACAGGGAGCTCTCTCGCCGGATCGATTGGTGTTGCTGGGCCGGCTCTACCTGCACGTCGGAGACGACGCCAAGGCGCTGGCGACCTACGAACGCGCATTCGAGGCGGGCAGCCGGTTGACGATGTTGAGGAACGATCTCGCCTATCTGCTGGCACGGACGGGCCGCGATCTCGAGCGCGCCCTGGCGCTGGCACGCGAGGCCAGCGAAGCACCGGGGCAGGCGCTCTCGGCGGCCGACACACTCGGCTACGTATACCTCCGGTTGGGCCAACCCGATGCCGCCTTCTGGCAGTTCCGCTACGTGACCGCCAACGCGGATCCGCCGCTGGCCGAATACCACTATCACCTGGCACTTGCGTTGTTGGCTCTGGATCGCGAGGCCGAGGCCGGGAAGGCCCTGAAACGGGCTCTGAACATCAATCCGCAGTTCTCGAGTGCCGACACGGCACGCGCGCATCTGGTGCGGATCTCCGAAGCCGGCACCGAGGCCGCGGCCCAGATCCCGACGCCCCGCTCAGGGTGAGGACGTGGAGCGCCCGGCACGCTCCGAGAGACGCTGCATGAGCGCGATCTGACGCCGTAGATCCTCGGCATCCGCGCGCAGCTCATCACCGATCGGTCCCGGCCGCTCGCTGGCCGCGACGATCAGAGCCAGAGCCGCCGGCAGCTCGCCCTTCACGATATAGGCCTGCGCGAGCGAGCGCGCGGTGTAGTGGGATGGCGCGGGGTCGAGGCTGAGACGTCGGATCCAGTCATCGGCCATCGCGAATTTGAGCTCGACGAAGTCCGGGTCGTTCTGCATCGACGCATAGGCGGGATCCGAAATCAGGTTGTCGACGCGGTTGTAACCGCGCGCATGCGCGGCCCGCAGGTACTGGATCGCCGAGGCATGATCGCCGCGCATCGCCGCACGGTGCGCCTTGCGGGTGTTCGCGGCGGCACCATTCGGGTAGTTGCGCTCCGAGTCGGCCATCAGCGTCTCGGGATTCTGGAAGACGGCCGCTCGTCCGTGGCTCGCCACGGCGAAGTGCGCGAGCAGGAGGCCCAGTGCGACACGACCGGCGATGGTCGCGGGACCGGCGTAGTCCGCGAGCCGGTCCGAGAGAGCCGGCCACAAGCCCTGCCAGAAGAGGAGCATCGCTCCGATGAGACCCGGCAGAACGAAGTAGAGGTAGCGATCGGCGATCGGATAGGGGAGAGGAAGAAGGCCCGACAGGGGCGCGAAGCTGATCGCCGCCCACAGCCAGTACACGGGCTCGTCCCCGGGCCGTCGCCAGCTGACCAGCAGGCGCCAGACGAGCAAACCCGCGGCGAGCACGCCGAGGACGAACCAGGGATCCAGGAATGACTCCACGGGTGGCGGCTCGTGGAAGATCGACAGCCCGATCCCCAACGCCGCCATCAGCAGGTAACGCAGGATCACGGAGAAGATCGTGCTGTAGCGGATGACGAGATCTTCGTAGAGGGGCGGCGCCAGCCCGGCCGATTGCGAGAAGGCCGCCATCTCGACAGCGGCGAAAACAAATGCCACGGCCACCCACGAGAGCAGCCAATGCCAGTGCCAATCCTCGTTCCGATCCAATCTGCGCCAGCCCAGGATCGCCACAATCGGCAGTGCAAAGGCGGAGAAGGGCTTGGCAAAGAGCGCAAAAGCAAATGCGACCAGCGCGAGAATGGGCCGACGCGGATGCAGCAGGATCGCCAGGAGCGAGAGCACCAATGCGGTAGAGCTCTTCAGCTGCGAGATCCAGGCCACGGACTCGACGTTGGCTGGATGCAACATGAAGAGAGCCGCTCCCAAGAGCGCTGCCTTCCGCCCGATGCCGCTGCGTAGGTAGATCGGGATCAAGAGCATCGCCGCCAGCGCGTGAAGCACGACGTTCACGACGTGGTAACCGAGGACGTCCGGACCGAAGAGCTGCCACTCGATCACGTGCAGCATCAGGTGGACGGGCGCGTAGTTCTCGACGAGCACAGTGACTTCACTCGTCGGGTTCCAGATCGCGATCAGGTTGTCGACGCTGGGCGTGTGGATGTACTCGTTGCGCTCGACGTAATGCCAATCGTCCGATATAAAAGCGCCCTGCAGAGCCGGTCCGTAGACGAGGAGACCGACCGCGACGAAGAGGCCAAACGTCAGCCACAGGAGGCGCGGAAGCGGCCCGTCGAAGAAGCCCGCCGCACGCGCAGGCCTGCGCGCGGTCACTGCCTCGGCCCGACCGCGCGCTCCCCTCTTCCTCTTTCTGGACAGCTTGGCTCCCCCTGGGCCCTCAGCCCGCGTGGGCATGGGGTTGGGACTGCATGAATGCCCAGGCATCGCGGACGATGACTCCGCGCTCCGCCAATCTGCGCACGGTCTGACTTCTACTATGCCCGGACCCAAGAACCACCATCACCTGACTCTCAGGCGTCCCGCCCGCTCGCTGCATTCCGGCGGCCGTCCCGGGCGGGTTCTCTTCCTGCTCCATCGCGGATCAGAGCATACAGCACGGTTCTGATCCTCCGCGCCGATCGGCTTCGCGAACCAAGGGTTGGTAGGGTAGGATCGGCCTCGGCGAGCCCGGCGGAGAGTTGCACGTCGGCTGCTGCTTTGCCCCGCTCTACTCCACATTACGAGGGCCCACGCCGCTTGAGCTTGCAACCACGTCTGCGATGACTGAGAACGAGACCCAGCCCGTCGAGCTCAGCGTCGTCCTGCCGTGCCTGAACGAAGCGGACACGCTCGCCACGTGTATTGGCAAGGCGCAGCAGAGCTTCGAGGCTTGCGGAATCGTTGGGGAGGTGGTGGTCTCCGACAACGGCAGCAACGACGGCTGCCCCGAGATCGCGGAGCGCTGCGGCGCACGCGTCGTGCACGTCGAGCAACGCGGCTATGGGAGCGCACTCATGGGCGGGATCGCCGCAGCGCGGGGGCGCTTCATACTCATGGGCGATGCGGACGACAGCTACGACTTCCTGGAGATCCCACGCTTCGTCGAGTCTCTCCGGCAGGGCAACGAGCTGGTGCAGGGCTGCCGGCTGCCGTCCGGCGGTGGCCACGTGATGCCGGGCGCCATGCCCTTCCTCCACCGCTGGCTCGGCAATCCCCTGCTTTCAGCGCTTGCCCGCGGCATGTTCCGCGTGCGGGTCCACGACGCATATTGCGGTATGCGCGGCTTCACCAAGGAGCTCTACGACCGCCTCGATCAGCGCTGCACGGGGATGGAGTTCGCGACGGAGATGATCATCAAGTCGAGCCTTCACGGCGCCCGGATCGCCGAGGTTCCGATCACCCTGCATCCGGATGGACGCAAGCACCACGGCCCACATCTGCGGACGTTTCGCGACGGTTGGCGCACGCTCCGCTTCTTCCTGCTCTCGAGCCCGCGATGGCTCTTCTTGGTGCCCGGCGCCGTCCTGCTCTGCTTCGGCCTGGTCGGCTATGCGCTGGCATTGTCGCGCTTCCAGATTGGCGGGGCGACGCTGGGCCCGCACACACTGCTGGTTGCCAGCCTCGCCGTACTGATGGGCTTCCAATCAATCCTCTTCGCGATTCTCAGCAAGACCTTCGCAGTCAGCGTGGGACTCCTGCCCCCGGACCCAGGACTCGACCGCTTCTACCACATCGCCACGCTGGAGCGCGGGCTTCTGATCGGCGCGGTGGCGTTCCTGGTCGGCCTGTGCCTGATCGGCCGTGTGGCCTGGCATTGGCACGCGGCGGGCTACGGCCCGCTCGACTACGAGCTCACCATGCGCTGGGTCATTCCGGGCGTGACGCTGGGGGCGCTGGCCACCCAGCTCGTCCTCTCCGGTTTCTTCGTCAGCATGCTGGGGATGAACCGGCGGTGAATCCGTTCGAGCGGGTGCACGACGCCTGCCAGGTCGACAGACGGGTGCATCTGCTGGGCGAGCTTCTCTCGCCCCTCCTGGTCGAAGCTGCCGATGTGCTCGACGTGGGCTGCGGGGATGGTCGCATCGCGGCGGCTCTCTCGACCGTGCGTTCCGACCTCCGCATCGAGGGCATCGACGTCGTCATGCGACCCGATGCCAGCATTCCCGTCCATCTCTTCGACGGCCTGAACATCCCTTGCGAAGACGATTCCTACGATACCGTGCTCTTCGTCGACGTCCTGCACCATGCCGAGGACGCGACCGCGCTCTTGCGCGAGGCGCGTCGCGTCGCGCGCCGGCAGCTCGTCATCAAGGACCATCTCCTGGAGGGATTCCTGGCCGAGCCCACGCTCCGCTGCATGGACCGAGTGGGCAATCTGCGCCACGACGTGGCGCTGCCCCACCACTACTGGACCGAGCGACGCTGGCGCAGAACATGGGCGTCGCTGGACCTCGGGGTCGTTGGCTTCGAGACACGTCTCCACCTCTACCCCTTTCCACTGCACTGGCTCTTCGACCGCCAGCTTCACTTCGTCGCCCGCCTGAGTGTGGGAAGGCAGACCGATGTCGTGGCTTGATCTCGGGCCGGGCGCACGCATCGCGGCCTGCTGGGTGCTGCTCGCGACGGTCGTGCTCGCCTCGGCGATCCCAAGAATGGATCGTCTCGGCCTCTACTACGATGAGGCGTTTCTGGCCCAGCAGGCGCGCGACTTCGTCGAGCCCGAGCGCGCCGGTACGCACGCCGGCAGCGTGCGCACAACCTGGCTCATGGGCCGGCCCTTTCCGCTGCGCAACGCCGCCTACCTGGGCTCTCTCAAGAGCCAGCTGCTGATTCCCCCGCTCGCGATCTTCGGAAGCTCGGCCGAGGTCGTGCGCATCGCGACGCTTGTGACCGGTCTCTTCGCGCTCTTGCTCGCGATGTGGACGGCCGGAAGATTCTTCGGTCATTGGCCGGCGATGCTTACCGGTCTGCTCGTCGCCAGCGATCCCAGCTTCTACTTCCTCGCACAATTCGAGTGGGGCCCGTTCACGACGAATCTGCTCTGCCGCAGTGCGGGTATGCTCTTGCTCGTGATCGCGTGGCAGAGCGCGCACCCACGCCGTGCGCTGCTGGCCGCCATCAGTGGCGGGGCGGCGCTCGGCCTCGGCATCTTCAGTCGCGCCGACTTTGCCATCATCCTCGCCAGCGTGGGCATCGCGCTGGTGCTCGTGCGTCCCGGTCTCGTCGCTCTTGCGTTGCGGGAGCGACGCGGGCTTGTACTGGCGAGCCTAGCCGCCCTGCTCGTGGCCGCCTCGAGTATGATCGGCTCGGCGTTCGACCTATTCGGCAGCAGTGGGATCATGGCCGAGCGAGGTGGCTGGGAGACGCGGGCGTCGGTGCTCTTCAGCGTGATCGACGGCTCCCACTTCTATCGCTTGATGCAGACCGGCGGCCGCTTCGACGAAGCCCTCGAGGTGGCGGCGATCTCGACCCTCTTCGGCTGGGTGTTGGCGCTGGCGTGCATCGTGCTGAGCGCATATCTCGTCTCGCGGTGGAGAAGCGCGTCCACCAGCCATCGGGATGCCGCTCTTGGCGTACTGCTGCTCTCTGCCGCGCTGCTCAGCCTGGCCATGCTGGCGATGCCCGGCGCGGTCCGGGCGCATCATCAGCTGAACACGCTGCCACTCCTGCATTTGATCGTGGCCTGCGCGGCGACATGGGCCTGGCGCTGGCCCACCGCCCCGAGTCTGCGAAGCGCGGTGCGCGCCGGGGTCGTCCTGCTGCTGGCCGCCGTCCTAGTGAGCCAGATCCGCGTCATCGTGCTGACCCAAGAACTGATCGACGAGACCGGCGGCAAGGGGCGCTGGACACGTGCGCTGCACGATCTGGCCGACGAAGTCGACAGCCAGGGCACGCGCGTCGTCAGCCTCGACTGGGGCTTCCACGAGCCGATGCAGCTACTCACGGACCATGCCGAGCTTCTGGAGGCGATCTGGACGATCCCAAGGGTGCTCGGCCGTGGCCAGCCCTGGGTGATCACCGGCGACGCTCGCAGCGTCTATCTGGTGCACGACGCGCCCTACGACCTCTTCGGTCTGGGCCCGCTCTTCCTCGCCCGCATGCGCGAGGAGGAGCCAGAGGCCGTGGAGATCCGAACGCATCGCGATGCGAGCGGAGAGGTCGCGTTCTATAGCGTGCGCGTGCTGCGCCCACATCGCCTCGCCTACACCGGGCGGTTTGTGCTCGACTAGAGGCTCTGATCCGGCCGAGCAGGGGAGTTCGCTGCGTCATCCGCATCGAGATGCAGCACTGTCCCCGCGCGCACCGCGGCCTCCGTCACCGGCAGGACGTAATCGATGCCAGCCGCACGCACGCGCCACGGGCCGCGGGCCCGCGTTCCAGCGACCACTTCGGCTGCCCCCAAAGGAAGATCCGCGCGACTCCAATAGGGAAGTCGGAGGCGCGCGATCCCAGCTTCGTCGGCAAAGGCCTCCTGCTGGTAGACGAGCTGACGACCGCGGGGCGTAAGCAGTGTGATCGATGCCACCACCTGCAGCGCCGCTTCGGTGCGGACCTCGAGCCGCGCCCCTTCGACGATCTCGAAGAGCTTATAAGGTGCACCGCGATGGCTGCCCGGCCGGAAGATCTCGCCGAGGGCGGCGCCCTGCGCGGCGGCTTCTGTGACATGCCGAAAGCGCGTGAGCGGCGCGCGGCCCTCGAGCGCCACGCCGTCGTAACGATGTAGATGCGCGGCCACGCTGCCCGGTACCGACTCGGTGGTGGTGACCACGTAGCGGCCCCGCAGAAGCTCGGCGAGCCGAATCGCTTCCTCCTCGTCGGCCGTCTCGAAGAAGGCAAACGAGCGATCCCAGTTTTCACGTCCGATGTACCACCAGAAGGGATCGGTGGCTGTCGGGCGCCGCGCACCGTACTGCAGTGCGTGGCCGAGGTTCGCGTGGGCGATCACAGCGTACTCGGGCGACGGGCCAGGCGTGAGATAGGATGAAGTCTCGGGTGTCATACGCCCCACTTCGCCCATGAAGCGCGCAAGCGTGACCGCCACGCTGTCGCGAACGTCCAGTCGAATCGCGCCAGGTGACCGCAGAGCGTGAAGCGTGGCCTGTGCGCGCGGCACGTCGACGCGGCACACAGGGGGAAGGAAGAGCAGCACGCAGAGACCGAGCGCCAACGCGGTCGCCACCACCGATCCCGAGCGCCGATCCTCCAGCGTGCGGGTGGCGCGTTCGGCCAGGGCGCAGAGAGCGAGCGCAAAGAGGATCGCGGCGGCCGGCGCGAAGTCATTGCCATAGCGTCGCTGCTGGAGCGCGAGAAACGCGAAGAATGCACCCCAGGCTCCGAGTAGGAGCGCAGCGACACGCGTACCGGGATCGGCGCCGGGCCTGCGCCACGCGAGCCAGGCTGCAGCGGGCGCCAGCGGAATCGCGTACGCGAACCATCCCCAGACATGCACGGCGGGGCTACCGGGCGTCCGGCCGAGCCACGCGAAGAGCGGGCTCTGCTCGCCGGTCACGGCGCCCACCTCGTCGCTCATCGTCAGAAAACGAAGAGCCGGAGTGAGACCCTCGCGGATTCCGGGCATGAGCAGCAATACGAAGAGCCCGATCGTCGCGATCGCCATCGCCATCAGCAGACGCGCGATCGCTGCACCATTCGGCCGACGTCGCTGCATCGCCCAGAGTCCACCTGACACGCCGGCCACGCCCAGCATGCCAAGCACGTGCAGGCGCGAGAGCGCGATCGACGAGTACTCGCCGCCCAGCGGTGTCGGGGATAGAGCGATCACCGGCAGCAGGATGGCGCCCGTCGCCAATGCGCCCAGGGACTGCGCGCCGAGCAGCTCGCGCCGACCGGTCCAGATGCCGACCCCAAGGAGCAGACCCTCCGAGAGCACCAGATAGAGCGGGCTGCCGTGCCAGGTCAGCATCAGCACCAGCCGAATCGCCGAGTGGATCGCGG
This sequence comes from Deltaproteobacteria bacterium, assembly GCA_019310975.1. Lineage (GTDB taxonomy): Bacteria > Myxococcota_A > UBA9160 > UBA9160 > UBA4427 > JAFDDH01. Next base: position 16,485 of record JAFDDH010000024.1, read on the forward strand.
CGAGCCGCCCGAGCGGCCGCTCCTCGACAGCCGCGCGCGCGCTGGCCAGGCAGACGAGGAGCAGGCACGCACCGATCATGGCGACGGTCGCATGGTGGTCCGCGTAGCCCACGCGTCCATAGTCGACGGCGATCGGCAGCAGTGCGTAGAAGACCCCGGCCACGAGGCCGACCCGTCGTCCACCGAGCAGAGACCCGGCGAGTGCAATCGGCACCACCGCAAGCCCGCCCGCCACAGGGCTCGCCCAGGCGGCCACACGCTCGAAGCCGTGTACGTCCTGGGCCACCAGGCGAGCCACCGCACCCAGCGTCCAGTCGAAGAGCGGCGGCCAGGGAACGGGCGCTCCACCCGGGTAGTTGATGTAGGGATCGAAGAGGAGAACGTCGGGAAAGTGGACGAAGGTGAAGAACGCACGGCGAAGGTGGTATTGGGGATCCGCTGGCGGAAAGACCACGTCGTCACCCACGAAGACGAACTCAAGCCCCAACGACCGCACCGCCAGGGCGAGCCCTACAACCAGGCCAAGCGCCAGGACATCGACGAGAACGTTGCGCCGATCGAAGGCTTCAGCCACGCGTCGCAGACAGTGCGGCGGCGAGTGCTGCCACGACTTCGCCCTGCTGCGCCTCGCTGATGCCGGGATAGAGCGGCAGCGAGATCATTTCGGCGGCGGCCTGCTCGGCGATCGGGAAGTCGCCCTTTCCGTGACCCAGCCCCGCGAACGCACCCTGCAGATGGATCGGCGTGGGGTAGTGGATCCCGGCGCCGATGCCTGCTTCGTTCAGGCTGGCGAGCACGCGATCGCGCTCGGATACCCGCACGACGTAGAGGTGCCAGACGTGCTCGTTGTCGCCTCGCGTCATCGGCCGCACTACATCCGGCAGCTCGGCTAGCAGAGCATCGTAAAGAGCGGCCGCGGCGCGCCGCTGCACATTCCATGCGGCCAGGCGGCGCAACTTGGCGAGCAGAACCACCGCCTGCACGGTGTCCAGCCGCGAGTTCCAGCCCGGCAGCGGATGATGGTATTTGACGTCGCTGCCGTAGTTGCGCAGCTGACGCACACGATCAGCCAGCAAGGCGCTGTGCGTGAGCACCGCGCCGGCATCACCATATGCGCCCAGGTTCTTGGCAGGATAGAAGCTCGTGCCCGCAACATCGCCGAACGAGCCGGCCGCGCGCCCGCCATGCCGCGCACCGTGGGACTGTGCGGCATCCTCGATCAGCGCCACGCCCGCCTCGCGCGCCAGATCCTCGAGCTGCACGAGTGGCGCGGCCTGTCCGAAGAGATCCACCGCCATGATCGCGCGCGTGCGCGACCCGATGCGCTCCGCGGTCTGGTTGAGATCGATCAAGTGGTAGTCGGCTTCGCAGTCCACCAGCACGGGCTGGGCGCCTATGCGGATGACGGCCGTCGCGGAAGCGATGAAGGTATTCGCCGGGAGCACGACCTCGTCACCAGGACCGATCTCGAGCGCGCGTAGGGCCAGCTCGAGAGCGTCCGTGCCACTCGCCACACCGACGCAATGAGGCACCTCGCAGAAGTCCGCGTAGGCAGATTCGAACTCCGCCACCGCCGGGCCGAGGATGAAGGCACCACTGCGCATCACAGCGTCGATGCCCTCGCGCACCTCCGCCTCGATCTCGCGATGCTGGATGGAGAGATCGACGAGGGGGATCGTCATCCGATCTCCACCGCCATCTCGCGCCCACGCCCCTCGAGCGAGCGCGAGATCGCGTCCAGCACGCGCACCACGGCGAGACCTTCTCGCCCGCCGGAGAGCGGTGATTCACCGCCGAGCACGCAGTCCAGGAAGTGCTCGCACTCGTTGCGCAGTGGCTCGCTGGCCGGAACGCTGGGCACCGCAATGCCCCCATCGTGCACGCTCATACGGAAGGACTCGAGGGAGTCGACGAGGGCCGGGCGGCGGCTGTCGTGCTCCACCTGCTTGTCGTAGATGCGGATCGGCTCGCTGACGTTCACGTCGTCGAAGGTCAGCATCTGCTTGTCGCCCACGACCGTAATGTCCCGCGCCTTGCGTGGATTGAGCCAAGAAGTGTGTAGATTGACCAGCACTTCACCGGGATAGCGCAGAGTCGAGAAGACGACGTCGGCGATGCCAGCGTTGATGTAGGAGCCCCCCACCGCACTCGCGCTTTCGGGCCAGGCGTCCAGCCAGAAGCTCGCCAGCGAGATGTCGTGGGCGGCGAGATCCCATGCAGCATCGACGTCGCCGCGGATCGGGCCGAGATTCGTCCGCATCATCGATATGTAGTAGATGCGACCGAGATCCCCGCTCTCGATTCGTTGCTTCACATGCCGGGCGGCATCGTTGTAGACGAAGACGTGGCCGACCAGCAGCACCCTTTCCACCACCTCGGCCAGCTTGCAGAGCGCCATGCTCGTTTCCACTGAGTCGGTGAGCGGCTTCTCGACCAGCACGTGCTTGCCCGCATCGAGGGCCTGCTTCGTCAGCTCGTAGTGGGTTCGCGTGGGCGTGGCGATGACAAGGGCATCCACGTTCGGATCCTGGAGAGCGTCGTCGATATTGGCGCTCGTGCGCACGTCGGGGAAGCGCCGGCGCACGACTTCGATGCGCGCCGCGTCCCGATCGACCACCCACGCGACGCGACTGCGGTCGTTGGCGTGAAAATTGCTGATCAGGTTCGGGCCCCAATGGCCGGCTCCGATGACTGCGATCCGAAGCAACGACTACCTCCTGATGCCGAGCCCGAGATGCACGAGCGGTCGCAGCATGGACCACCAGCCCGTGATCGGCCTCATCTTCGTCTGTCCGACGCTCTTGGGGGGATAAATCTTCGTGACGGGTACCTCGACGGTGCGATAGCCCAGGCGAATGGCCTTGATATAGAGGTAGGGTTCGAGCTCGTACTCGTCGAGCCAGCGTTGATCCAGATCCAGGCGCGGATCCTCGAGCACACACCTGCGCACGGCGCGGAAGCCATTGGTCGACTCGGTGACCCGGCGACCCGCGACCAGCGAGAAGAGCAGCGGGTGGATGCGCGTGGCGATCTTGCGGTAGAAGGGCATGGGGCCAAAGTCGGCGTTCTGCTTGAGGAAGCGCGAACCCTGTACGAAGTCGGCGCGACCATCCGCGATCGGATCGAGCAGGAGAGGAATCTCCTCGGGCGAGTCCTTGTTGTTGCCGGCCATCACCACCGCCACGTCGAAGCCGCCTGAAAGGGCGTGCTCATAGCCGGCGCGCAATGCGGCACCGACACCAGCGACGCGGCCCATGGAGTGTACGCGCGCACCCATCTCACTCGCCACGTCGGCGGATCCATCCGTCGAGCCATCGTCCACCACGAGGATCTCATCCACGAGCGGCCGCGGAGTCCGGCGCACTACCTCGCGGATCTTCGCCTCCTCATCGAGGACAGGCGCAATCGCGATGACCGAGAGCCCCCGATACACGGGCGGATTGTATCATGCGATCGCCGCTACGGCGGCATTCCCGAGACCGTCACGAGTGCGCAACCCCTGCGCGGGCTGGCGTCCCAGCTTTCAATCGGCATAGGGAGCCGGGGTCGGCTCGTTCGCTGCACCGTCGGGTGGTAGATAGCCGAGTGCACGCAGCCGTTCGATGTGTTCGGGGTCCATCTGGTCGGCCGCCACCAGCGGTGCGCGGGCCTCGATGTAGCGGACAAGAGCTTCACGCGCCACAACGTCGACGTCGTCCGACTGCCATACTCCCCCCTCGATGATGCGGAAGGACTCGACCTGAAGCGGACGAACGACATCGGTCATGCGATCCGAGGCGATCGAGCCACCCACCCGCGTAAAGCGACTTCCCTGGTAGGCGCCCGCCTCGCCATCCGTATCGCAGTAGAGAGTGCGCTCGGGCAGGGCCTCCCGCGTGCGGACCAATCCCGCCAACGACGTCCCGCTCGACTGCGCGATCGCGGGCACACCGGCCAGCTCGAGCAGAGTCGGTGCCACATCCACGTGGCTCACGAGATCAGCGAGCCTGCCGGGCTCGACGTCGGGTGCGCTCACGATGAAGGGCACGCGCGCGAGATCCGGCGTCGTGGACTGTCCGTGCTGAAAGAACCATCCGCGTTCGCCCATGCTCTCACCGTGGTCCGCGGTGAAGAGCGTGACGAGGCCATATTCTCCGCTGGCTTGCTCTGCCGCCGCGACGACCTTCCCGACCCAGACATCGGCGTACATGATCTCCTCCGCGTAACGCGCCGCGTACACGGCGGGCAGTCGCTCTTCGCCGAGCGCCTGATAGGCTGGAATGCCCGTCGGGCCGATGTTGTCGGAGAGCAGCTTGAGCGGGCGCGTCACACGCAGCGGGTGCTCGCCGACGCGTCCCCTCCACTCGTCGGGTGGTGTGTAGGGACCGTGCGGATCCTGTAGGTGGACCCAGAGGAAGAAGGGGCGTTCACTCCGCTCGCCGAGCCATTGCAGGGCGAGCCGGCCCGTGTCCGCGGCGTTGCGCTCGAAATAGGCCTTGCGATTGATCTCGCCCCGGACGAGCTCGTCGTCGTATGATTCAAACCCGCGATCCAGACCCGTACGCCGGCGCAGCACGACGTTGCTCACGAAGGCGGCGGTTTCGTAGCCGGCGGCCAGAAATTGCTCGGCCAGCGTGGTCACACCCTCGAGCCGCGTGTCGCCGTTGCGCACTCCGATGGAATGCTGCCGCGCGTAGAGGCCGGTCATGATCGAGGCGTGAGCGGGCGCCGTCAGCGTAGCTGCGGCGATGGCTCGTTCAAAAACGACCCCGCGCTCGGCCAGGGCGTCGATATGGGGCGTCGTTTCGAGTGGGAATCCATAGCTGTGGAGATAGTCGGCGCGCAATGTGTCGACGGTGACGAGCAGGACGCTGGGGTGCGCAGTCGGCTCGTCGAGCGCACAGCCGGCCAAGCCGAGCAGCGGAGCCACGAGCAGGATCGGCCGGAGCAGCGACCGCCTACTCGCCATAGCCGAGCGCCTCCAATCTCGCACGCTCCTCCTCGCTGGGTCCGGTCACGTCCAGGTCGGCGTGCGTGTGCTCGCTCCGCCATGCGGCCAGCATGCCACGCAACGTCTCGACACGCTCGGGCTCTCGCTGCGCGAGATCTACGTGCTCGCCCGGATCGGACTCGAGATCGTAGAGCTCGAGGCTGCCCTCGTCGGGCCCCTCGATGAGCTTCCAATGGCCCACTCGCAGGCCAAACTTCTCGCCCTTCGGCTCGATCCCCGGTGTCAAGCCGGGCTCACGATTGGCCTCGTCGTCGAGCCGGGGCGCGTAATGCCGGCGGTAGAGATGGATCGATCGCTCCACCTCGGGCTTCGACTCGCCACGCAGGAGCTTGGCGAGGCTCCTCCCGCGCAGATCTTCTCCGCCCGTGACCCCGATCAGCTCGAGCAGGGTCGGTGCAAGATCCATCAACTCCATCGGACCTACGAGAACTCGGGGTCCGGCGAGCTCGCCCGGCCAGCGCAGGATCAGCGGCACCCGCACGTCCTCCTCGTAGATCTGCGCACCGTGGAACATATGACCGTGCTGCATCAGGCCCTCGCCATGATCTCCGGCCACCACGATCAGCGAGTCCCGATCGAGGCCACGCTCAGCCAGCGCCGTCAAGAGCCGCCCGATCTCGCGATCCATGAACGAAATCTGGGTGTCGTAGCGAAAGATCTGGCGGTTGAGCTTCAGCGCCTCCTTGGGACCCGGCTCGAAGGGCGGTCGGTAGCCCGATGGCAGAAGGTGGTGCTCGTGCGGGTCGAAGTAGTGGACGAAGAGGAAGAAAGGCCGCTCCGCTGCGCGGCGATCGTCCAGCCACTCGATGGCGCGCCGTGTCGTGTCGTCGGCGCTCGCCCAGAATTTCCCCTCGATCTCGCGCCCCTCCCAGAGCGTCGTACCGCTCGGCACGTTGGCCCGCGAGAAATCGTCGTCGAAGGCTTCGAAGCCCTGGTCATAGCCAAAGCGGCGACTCAACACGAAGGAGCTCACCACGCCGCCAGTCGTGTAGCCCGAATCCCGCAAGATCTCGGCGAGGGTCTCGAAGCCATCGCCGAGACGGCGGCCGTTCTTGATCACCCGATGGGTCATCGGATAGAGCGAGGTAAAGAGGCTCGCGTGGCTGGGCCCGGTGCTCGCCGACGGCGCATAGGCGGCGTCGAAGCGCACCCCCTGGCTGGCCAATGCCATCAGATGGGGCGAGGTCTCCCGCTCGTAACCATAGACGGAGAGGTGATCGGATCGCGTGGTATCCAGCGAGACGAGCAGGACGTTCGGACGCGGGTCGGCGGCACGCAGCTCGGCGGCATCCGGACCGCAGCCGATCGTCAACACGAGCGAAATCAGGGCGAAGAGCGCGCACGGGGGCGGCCCGGATCGCGTGTGCGCAGGGGCTCGCGTTCGCTTTCCAGCGCCGTGCATGGGCGCAACATAACGCCACAGGCAAGCCGGGGCCATCGGGCTCGCGGCGGCGCGCGACCCGCGCCCAGCTTGGCGATACAATGCCCTCATGCCGCGCTCCAAGATCTCAGTCGCGATGGCGACCTGCGAGGGCGGACGCCACCTCGGCGAGCAACTGAAGAGCATCGCCGCACAGCGCCGAAAACCCGACGAGCTCGTCATCTGCGACGACGCCTCCGGCGATGACTCGGTCGCGATTGCAGAACACTTTGCGGAGCGAGCGCCCTTCCTGGTCCGAATCGAGACGAATGCGAATCGCCTCGGCGCGACTGCAAACTTCGAACGGGCGGTATCGCTCTGCAGCGGCGACGTGATTCTGCTCGCCGACCAGGACGACATCTGGCTATCCGAAAAGATCGAGATGCTCGAGGGGGCACTCGGCCAGGATCCGACGCTGGGTGTGGTGTTCAGCAACGGGCTGGTGATGAACGAGCAGCTCAGTCCACTAGGCTACGACCTGTGGCAGGCGCTTTTCTTCGACGCCGGAGAGCAGGGCCGGGTTCGGGCGGGGCGGGGAACAGAGGTCTTTGCCCGCCACGTGGTGGCCGCCGGCACCACCCTCGCCTTCCGCGCACGCTACCGACCCTTGCTCCTGCCCTTTCCCGATCTTCCCAGCACGCACGACGCCTGGGTAGCGTTCATGATCACCGCCGTCTCACGCTGTGGGCTCGTCGACCGACCACTCATCCATTACCGACTGCACGCCGACAATCAGATCGGGCTTCGCCGCTTCGGGCTGCTGGACCAGTATCGCCAGGCGCGCCGGCAGCTCGACGACGATGCCTTCGGCCGCGCCGCCACCTTCTTCGAGCTCGCACGCGAGCGCCTCGAGGCGCCGAGCAATCCCGAATGGCAGGCCTCAAACTACGTGCAGAGTGTGATCGACGCCAAGATCGCACACAGCCGCGTACGCGAGTCGATGTCGGATTCGACCCTGCGCCGCCTGCCCGACGTCGTCGGGGAAATTCTTCGCGGTCGCTACTGGCGCTACTCGTACGGAGTGAAGAGCATCGCGCAAGACATCTTCATGCGCTGATATCGCGCACATAGATGAGCAACGGTGGCAGCCCCTCCTCGGGCTCGGGCGTACGGAAGCGGTGCGGGGTCACGAGCACGCCGCCGTCGAAGAGCTCTGGCACATTATTATAGGGCCAGTCCGCGATGGGCAGACGCATCGGCTCGTAGCCGCCACGCGTGAGGTAGCGCCGCACTTCCGAGAGCCGCTTCGGCTGAGCGGTGCGCGGGATGACGACGTCGGGTACGACCGCAGCCTCGGCGGCGTTGGCGTCAGCGGTCGCGGCGTGAAAGCGGCCCACGACCCGGCTTCCCAGATGGAACATCAGGGACTCGGCTTCGTAGTTGGTCGCGATCGTGAGCGCGGCCGGATCACCAGGTCGACCCCGCAGCGCCTCGACGATCAGATCTACGGGCCCCCGATAGGGCACGAAGATTTCGACGATACGCCCGTGCAGCTCGGGCCAGCGAAGAACGACGATCGCCACGCCGACGACGAGTGCGCCCGTCTGAAGCGCGAGACGCCCACCCACTGCGCGACCACGTTTCGGGAGGCGTCGGAGCAGCAGAATGACATCGATTACGAGAATCAGACTGAGTACGGGGCTCAGGGGCACGAAGTAGCGCTCGAAGAAGATGGGATTGCGTGCACCGACGAGAGTCCAGGTGACGCAGAGAACGAGCAGTGAGACGGCCGGTTGGCGCAGCCCGTCTTCGGATGCGCTGCGCCGGCGTGTCGCGAGGATCACAGCCTCGGCGAGTAGCACGGGCACGAGCATCTCGAAGCGAAGCAGGTAGCCCAGGATCAGCCCGAGGTTGGCGACGTAGTGCGACCAGCCAAACGACCAGCGCTCGCTCATGCTGCGCGAGAGCTGCGGAATCTCGAAGAATAACGCGATCGGGATGCAGACGGCGGTGACGAGGACGAGGGGGATCCAGATCTTCGCACCGCGCGCCAGCAGCCCGGTCGGTGTCGAGGCATTTCGCCACCCGAGCCACAGCGCCTCGATGCCGAGCCAGAGCATGACGCTGGCGGCCGCGGGATAGAAGACGTTGAAGAGCAGCAGCAGCAGCAGGGTGAGCCAGGCCGCGCCGAGCGTGGATCGTCCGGGCTCCCCCCCGACTCGCAGTGCCGGCACGAGCATCCGTTGGTGGACGAAGACGATGCCACCAAGGAGCAGGACGACGAGCGGGTAGTAGCGCGCCTCGCGTAGGTGGAGAATCAGCGACGTGGAGACCGAGAGCAGCACCAAGTAGGCAATCGCGGCCGGCCAGAGCCCGCTCCGGCCTGGCGCAAGCAGAGGCTGGACCGACAGCAGGACGAGGAGCAGACCGATGAGTCCCGCCAGCACAAAGGGCAGGCGTACGAGGGCGGTCTGCCAGCCCGAATCCTCGACCGCATCGGAGAGTGCGACGCCGAGCGCTGCGAAGTAGTACTGCCCCCAAAGGCTGCCGATGTAGGCGTCATTCTCCTCGTCCACGGCGACCTCGAGGGGAAGACCCATGCCATAGACGATATTTCGCCCGTCGCTCACCTTCGGATAGCCGAACTCGAGCACGCGGCGACCGAACATCGCCGTCTCGCCTTCATCCTGCCAGAGCAGGGGATGGGAGAGGTGCTTCAGCTGGAGCGTCCCGAAGACGATGAGCATCAGGCTCAGCGTGACGCGCAGGGCGGGTCGCTTCGACGCGGTCGCGAGTGCTTCTGCAGCTTGATTCGAATCGGACACGGCGACCCCGGCACCTCCGCGACGCAGAGAGTAGGTAGCGAGCGGCGAATCTCCAAGGCCGGGGTAGAATCGAAGGCGTTATGTCGGAGACGATCATCGTCATCCCCTGCTACGACGAAGCGGGGCGGCTACCCGCAGACGTATTCTCCGACTACGTTCGCAAATGCAACGACGTGGATTTCGTCTTCGTCAACGACGGAAGCGGCGACGCCACCCTCGATGTGCTGCGTGAGCTGGAGTCGAGCGCACCCGATCGCTTCTTGGTGCTGGACCAGCAGCCGAATCGAGGCAAAGCCGAAGCTGTGCGCATCGGGATGAATGAGGCCTTCGAACGGGGCGCACGCTACGCGGGCTACTTCGACGCGGATCTGTCCACGCCATTGGACGAAATCGCGCGGCTGGCGGCAGTGCTCGATTCGGATCGGCTCATCGAGATGGTCTTCGGTGCACGCGTGCAGCTTCTCGGTCGGCGCATCGAGCGCCACTCGTGGCGCCACTACCTGGGCCGCATCTTCGCAACCGCTGCTTCGGAGACACTGGACCTGCCGATCTACGACACGCAGTGCGGGGCGAAGCTCTTCCGCGTGACACCGACCCTGCACCAGCTCTTCGCCGAGCCATTTCTGGCCGGCTGGTTCTTCGACGTGGAGATCGTGGCCCGACGGATCGCGCTCGCGCGGAGCCGCGATCTGCCCCCCGCAGCAGAGGTCATCTACGAGCTGCCGCTCATGCAGTGGATCGACGTACCCGGCTCGAAGCTACGCCCTTCGGACTTCGCCCGCGCGTTCGTCGAGATCCTTCGGGTACATCGCCGCTACCTGGCCCGCTCGGCTCCGCCCTTCGGCACCGGATGAGCATCGGGACACGGACCGCCACGCGGCTGCAGCTCGGCGCCTGGGGGGCGGTCGGGCTCGTATGCGCCATCGCGCTGCTGCGCGCCGTCTACTTCGCCGACGACGTGGCCTTCATCCAGCGCGCCGGCGGGCCCGAGTGGATCCGGGCGGGCATGCCTCTCACCTCGGACCTGATCGCCGTCGATCCCGCAAACCCACCGGTCCACACCTTCGTGAAGCGCTTCGACGCCGCGGGTGACGAGGCCGGAGCCTACCTCTACGGACACGCTCTGCGTCGTGCTCGCATCGACCTGAACGGGCGAACACTACTTGCTTCGGACGGCCAAACGGGATGGCGCGAGGGCTTTCGCGTCGAGCTGGCAGACGGTCTGCGTGCCGGACGCAACGAGTTGCGGGTGGCGGTCGCGAATGCCAGCGGGCCATCACTCCTGCAGCTGCGACTCGAGACGGATCAGGGCACCTTGCTGGAGACCGACACGAGCTGGCAGGTGATTACGCCGCACGCGAACCCGGCGGCGGCTCGGGTCGCCCGCGACATCAGCCTGCATCCCGGCTCGCAGGCACTGCCCGACCCCGACCAGCTGCTGGCCACGTGGTGGCCAGCCGTCCTGGCCTTCTTTGCCCTCGGCGCCAGCATCGCCTTCGCATGGCCGCGCATCGCGTCACCGCGCGTGAAGGCGAACGCACCGGCCTGGACGCTCGCGGCCGTCACGCTCTTCTGGGTCGTCCACTATCTGTGGAAGGTAGGTCAGATGCCGATGATGGTGGGCTTCGACCTGCCCGCACACCTCGTCTATATCGACTATCTGCGCGAGCACCACGCGCTACCCGCCGCCGACCACGGCTTCTCGACCTACCACCCTCCCCTCTTCCACGTGCTGACCACCGGGGTGGTGGTGCTCTTCGACGTGTCTCGAGAGGGCGCCGGTGCGGCCCTGGCCTACCGCGCCATCCCATTCCTGGCCGGGCTGGCGAATGTCGGATTGGCCTGGCTCGTCGCGCGACGTGTCTGGCCCGGTGAGGCGCTGCGGCCGAGCCTCGCCGTGGCGTTCGCCGGGCTACTGCCCATGAACATCTATATGGCGTCGTATGTCTCCAATGAGTCCCTCCACGCGGCGCTCGTGAGCCTCGCCTTCTACCTGGCCGTCGCGCTACTGCTCTCATCGAGCGTGGATTCTCGCCAGCACGCCCTGCTCTCGCTCACCCTGGGGCTCGCGCTGCTGACCAAGTTCACGAGCCTACTCTTGGCCCCGGTGATCGCGGCCGTGGTCGCGCTGCGCGCCTGGTGGCTGGACGGGCGCGGCGTGGGTCGCACGATCGTGCGGGCAGGCGCCCTGCTGGGAGGCGCGGGGCTCGTTGCGGGGTGGTTCTATCTGCGCAACTGGATCCGCTTCGGGGATCCCCTGGTCTGGAATCTGGATGTGCCGGGTGCAGCGACGTGGTGGATGCAGCCGGGCTTCCACACTCCGGCCTGGTACACCAGTTTTGGCGAGGCGCTTCGACATCCCTTCTTCTCGGGCTACGCGTCGTTCTGGGACGGCGTCTATTCGACCTTCTGGGGCGACGGACTGGCCGGTGGGATGAAGAGCCTGAGCACTCGCCAGCCGGTCTGGAGCTACGACTTCATGACGATCGGCTACCGGCTGGCGTTCCCGGCCAGCTTGCTGATCGCAGCGGGCTGGTGCGGTCTACTTCGCGAATCGCTCCGCACACGCGACATCGGGCGACGGCTCGTCCTCTCGCTCACGACGGGCCTGGTCTTCCTCCTCGCCTTCTCGCTGCTCTACGTCACATTCAGCCAGCCCTTCTACGCGCAGGCCAAGGCGTTCTACGTGCTCGCCGCCATCGGCCCACTCTCGCTCGTAGCCGCCGAGGGGCTGGCGTGGATTCCGCGCTCCGCAGCCGGCCGAAGGCCGTGGGTGCGCATCCCCTACTTCGGCTATCTCGCGGCGCTGGGCGGAACGATCGTCGCGACCTTCCTTGGCTGACTTCGTCCGTCCGCTGAAGGCTCCATCGGACAGCTGAGGGCTCCATCGGACAGCTGAGGGCTCCGTCAGTCCGCTGAGGGCTCCGTCAATCAGCTGAAGACTCCGTCAATCAGCTGAAGGCTCAGTCGGACAGCCGGGCGCTCGCCAACTCGAAGGCCGCTGCGCTCTTTGCACGCCCGCACACCCGCACGCCCGCGCGCCCGCGCACTCGCGAGCCCCGAGATTCGAGCGGAGGGGGGTGCGCATCACCCCCCTCCGCCGTTCTCTACCAAATCGCAAACTCCTCGAGGTACCGACACAGATTCGGGATCCGGAGAACGCTGGATGCGGGCGTCGACCCGCCCACTTCGGCAAAGGCGAGCGGGTCAGGATCCCATGTAGAGACGGGCAAATTCTACTCGATGGGCGACGTCAAGGCAGTGTCGGGTCGGGGAAGGATCGCGGATTTCTTTCGGGCGAGACGTCCAGCGGGCCGAGGTGAGGCGGAATGCCCTGCCCCGGGAGGGGAATACTGGGCACTCTGAACCCGATTCAGAGATTCAAAAGGGTGAGGTGGATACCCTGCGCAGGAGCTCTATGCGAGCTCGAGATTCGCGTAGCGCACCATCACGCGCTTGACGCCGACTCGTTCAAAGCGGATGTCCAGCTTCTGGTTGAGCCCGGCCCCCGTGACCGTCATCACGACCCCCACGCCGAAAACCGGGTGACGGACCCGGGTGCCGGGCGCCACGCCGTCCTCGCTCTCGCCGGTCTCCTGCGAGTACGAGTAGTCGAAGCCGCGATCGTCCCCCGTCGAGCGGGGGACTCGCCGCCCGCTGGGGGCGCGACCGCGCCGCTCTGCCAGACGCTGCATCAATTCCTCCGGCACCTCGGCGAGAAAGCGGCTCGGCGTCTGGAAGGAGCGATCGCCGAAGCGGCGGCGTTCCGCCGCACAGGTGATGTGCAGCCTATCCATGGCACGGGTCATGGCCACGTAGCAGAGACGCCGCTCCTCCTCGAGCCCGTTCTCGTCTCCGATCGAGCTGGCGTGGGGGAAAATGCGCTCCTCCATGCCCACCAGGAAGACCATTGGAAACTCGAGCCCTTTGGCCGAGTGGACCGTCATCAGCGAGACACGCTCGGCGCGATCCTCCCAGGTATCGAGATCCGAGATCAACGCGACCTGGTCGAGGAAGAGCTCGAGCTCGGTTCTGTCCGCATCGATCAATCCGTCGTTTGCAGAGTGAAAATCACGCGCGCTGGCCAGGAGCTCGTGAAGATTGTCGACGCGCGCCTCGGCCTCGGGGGTGGCCTCCTTGGCAAGCGCCTCGAGATAGCCGCTGCGCTCGAGGACGCGGCCGATGATCTGGTCGAGGGGACGCGAGAGCTCGTGGGAGAGCTCGTCGAGCATCTCGAGGAAGGCCCGGATCTTGCCGCCGGTGCGTCCGCCGGCGCCGGCCGCAAAGCGTGTCAGCCCCTCGAGCAGAGAGACGCCCTCGTCGGCAGCCAGTGCACTCGCCCGCTCCATCGTGGTCTTGCCGATGCCGCGCGCCGGCTTGTTGACACTGCGCAGCAGGGCCTGGTCGTCGCTCGGATTCACGAGCAGGCGCAGGTACGCCATCGTGTCCTTGATCTCGGCCCGCTCGTAGAAGCGCACGCCTCCGACCACCGTATAGGGGACGTCGTATTTGAGCAGCTCCTCCTCGAAGGCGCGCGACTGCGCGTTGGTGCGGTAGAGGATGGCGAAGTGGCGATAGGATCGACCCTCGCTCTGCCCTGCGTAGAGGATGCGACCCACCACGAAGCGAGCCTCCTCGCGGTCGTCCTCCGCCTCGTAATACTGGATGAGATCACCTCCCTCACGCTCGGTGAAGAGGCGCTTGTCCCTGCGGTCGACGTTGTTGGCCACCACCGCCGAGGCGCCCGAGAGGATCGGCTGCGTAGAACGGTAATTCTGCTCGAGCTTGATGACCGTGGCCTCGGGGTAGCCCTCCTCGAATTCGAGAATGTTGCGCACGTTGGCTCCGCGCCAGGCGTAGATGGACTGATCGGGGTCACCCACGACGCAGAGATTTCGATGCCCGTGCGCGAGCAT